>JANNNN010000359.1:0-13422 GCA_031398555.1 Planctomycetia bacterium
CTTCCGCGACCCTACAAACTGGCAACGACTCAAGATCACTTCTCAATCGATACGCTCGGTCTCGAAGAGACTAAGAAGCGCGCCAAGAGCTTGATTCGGGAAGGCACCCTTGAGCAGATTCAAGAAAGTGGTTCGGAATTCGTCGAACATCTCGGCACTCACCATCCGGCGCTCGAGTCGCTGTGGGAAGAGCCGATGAAGGTCTTCGAACGCGATGAAACTGTAAATCACCAGTGGGGCATGACGGTTGATCTAAATAAGTGCACCGGCTGCAACGCTTGTGTGATTGCTTGTCAGGCCGAAAACAATGTTCCTGTCGTTGGTAAAGAGCAAGTCACGCGCGGTCGTGAGCTGCATTGGCTTCGCGTCGATCGCTATTTCCGCGGCGATGTTGACACTCCGAAGATTGTGAATCAGCCGGTTGCTTGCGTCCATTGTGAAACTGCTCCATGTGAACAAGTTTGCCCAGTTGCGGCCACCGTTCACACTGAAGAAGGCATCAATGCGATGGCCTACAACCGCTGTATCGGTACACGATATTGCGCTAATAATTGTCCATACAAAGTCCGTCGCTTCAACTACTTCAACTATCAAACCGAATACGGCTACTTCTATGGTTGGGGCCGGAAGGGCGAACTAGAAACAGCTAGCCGCAAGTTGCAGCAGTTGGTGCTGAATCCCGAGGTGACTGTTCGCGGTCGCGGTGTGATGGAAAAATGTACTTATTGCATCCAACGGATTCAGAACGGGAAGATCCAAGCCCGAACCGAAAGTCGTCGCTTAGAGGATGGTGAAATTCAAACCGCTTGCCAATCAGCTTGTCCATCGCAGGCGATTGTCTTCGGTGATTTGAACGATCCGAACAGCCGCGTTTCGAAGATCCAGAAGAGCGAACGCGCTTACGAAATGCTTGCAGAACTGAACATCAAGGCTCGTACTTTGTACCTGGCTCGAGTTCGCAATACGCATCAGCGGCTTAAGACGACTGATCAATTGGAAGTGGCCCACCATGAACATGGTGATCATTCAGAACCCCACGTAGAATCTGGCGAGGCCAATGGCAACCATAGCTAGTAAAATAATTGACAACACGATTGACACACCTGGACGGCGCACCCCGCTGGTTACCGGCAATCAGACATATGGTTCGATAACCCATATGGTATCGCGAATCAGCGAAGAGTCCCAACCGCTTGCGTGGTGGGTGACTTTTCTACTGGCGGTGCCGACCCTTGGGATGTTCGGCTCGTTGATCATCTATCTGTTCCTTACGGGGGTAGGTGTTTGGGGTAACATGTCTCCCGTTTTCTGGGCATGGCCAATTGTAAACTTCGTGTTCTGGGTCGGTATCGGTCACGCCGGTACTCTGATTTCCGCGATTTTGTTTCTGTTTCGACAGAACTGGCGAACGGGAATTAACCGTGCCGCGGAAGCGATGACCATTTTTGCAGTCGTTTGTGCGGGAACGTTCCCGGGTATTCACGTGGGACGAGCTTGGCTGGCGTTTTGGTTGACCCCATATCCAAGTTTGAATCTATGGATGTGGCCACAGTTCCGCAGTCCGTTGCTATGGGACGTATTCGCCGTGGGAACATACGCTTCGGTTTCGCTTGTGTTCTGGTACATGGGTATGATCCCTGACTTGGCTACCTTCCGCGATCGATCGACCAGCAAGTTCCGTCGGATGGTTTATGGAATTCTGTCACTCGGGTGGAGCGGGTCATCGCGGCACTGGATGCGTTACGAAAAGGCATATAGTCTGCTGGCTGCGCTCGCTACTCCGCTGGTTTTATCAGTTCACACCGTGGTTAGCTTTGACTTTGCTGTTGCCCAACTACCAGGTTGGCACACGACTATTTTTCCACCTTACTTCGTAGCTGGAGCGATTTTCTCGGGTTTCGGGATGGTGGTTACGCTGTTGGTACCAGTACGAGCAATCTACAATCTCAAAGATGTGATTACGCTCCGCCACTTGGATAACATGAACAAGATCATCCTTGCGACCGGTTCGCTGGTGGGATTAGCCTACGCAACTGAATTCTTTATGGCTTGGTACAGCAAGAATCCATATGAAGTTTTCGCCTTCGTTAACCGTGCATTCGGCCCTTACTGGTGGGCATACTGGATCATGGTTAGTTGCAATGTGATTTCCCCTCAGCTGTTCTGGTTCAAGTTCTTCCGGACGAACACGATTGCGATGTGGATTGTTTCGATCTTTGTGAACATTGGAATGTGGTTCGAACGCTTTGTGATTACGGTCACTTCGCTCAGTAGAGACTTTTTGCCTTCGAGCTGGGGTTATTTTTCGCCTACATGGGTCGACATCGGCATGTTGGTCGGAAGCTTTGGTTTGTTCTTCACGCTGTTCTCGTTGTTCTGTCGGTACCTACCGATTGTCGCGATGGCGGAAGTGAAGGGTGTCATGAGTCAACACGCGCATGCTGAGCACAGACATGGGCATGGTCACAGTCACGACCATTCACATGGCGCGTCGCATTAGTCAGTTTGATTAGTCAGCCTAGTTTTTAATTCAAGTAATTACAACTGTTCAAGAGTTAGTCAGGTTGCTGAAGAATATGAGCGATCATAAGCCTGAGAAAAAAGCCAAGCCACCACGCGCCTTTGGATGGGTGGCCGAGTACGCGGACGATAACACGCTGCTTGCAGCGGCTCGCAAAGTTCGTGATTCCGGCTACTCCCGCACCGATGCGTTCACTCCATTCCCCGTTCACGGAATCGATGAAGCCCTCGGTATCAAGGCGACCGTGTTGCCCTGGTTCACGCTGTGTGCTGGTGCGACCGGAACTTGTATTGCGTTGACAATGCAATGGTGGATGAATGCGTATGACTACCCGTACATCATTAGCGGAAAGCCGTTTGCGAGTTGGCCTGCGTTTATCCCGGTTGCCTTTGAATTAACAATTCTTTTCGCTGCATACACAACTGTGTTTGCGATGCTCGGACTGAACGGTTTGCCGAAGTTTAGCAATCCGATGTTCACCAACCCTAAATTCGATCGGGCTACCGATGACCGATTCTTCTTGTGGGTTGACTCCCGCGACAAGTATTTTAATACCGAGAAAGTAAAGAGCCTTCTCGATAGTACCGGGCCGATATCTGTTGATGAAGTTCGTGAGGACCAGACGTCATCAGAAATACCTAAGGCGATTTTCTCAGTCTTGTTTCTGTTGATCATGGCCTCGCTGATACCTGGAGCGATTGTTTTGCGGATGCGAGCGGCGCGAAGCGACCAACCACGGTGGCAAGTTTTTTTTGACATGGATTTTCAACCCAAGAAGAAGCCGCAACAGTCGACAACTTTGTTTGCCGATCGACGCGTGCAGCGGCAGCCTGTGGCCGGCACAATTGCTCGAGGTGAGCTGGATTTGTCTGATCCGTACTACCTCGGCTATGACCCGGATAAAACGGCTGCAATGCAAACCGCGGAAGCTACGCGGATGGTTGCGTTCAAAGTCCAAGAGCCAGCTGCTCAAGATTCTAAACCTGCGGCTGAAGATTCAAAACCAGCTGAAGAACCCAAGCCAGTTGCTCAAGACGCGAAATCAGATGCTCCAGTCACTGCCCCACCGGCCGCCACAGAGCCAAACTACGCATGGTTGACCGAAGCTCCACTGGAAGCCACCGAAGAACTTTTTGCTTTGGGCAAGAAGAAATTTGAGACCAATTGTGCGGTTTGCCATGGCTTTGGAGGTTACGGCGATGGACTTGCATCTCAACGAGCTCTGAATTTAGCTCAGGGATATTGGCTGCAACCGACGAGCATGCACGAAGATCGAATTCAAAAGCAGACAGTCGGGAAAATTTACTACACAGTGACAAATGGCAAAGGCAAGATGGCCGGATATGCATCTTCGCTTACACCTCGAGAACGCTGGGCGGTTGTGCTTTACGTACGCGCTTTGCAACGAAGTCAAAACGCCACAATCGACGATGTTCCCGAACCGCGACGTGCTGATTTGTCGTCCAATTAACAGTTAAGCGTCAAACGTATCACGCTGTAGAATTCAGGTAAAAGATGGCTGCGAACACCTTAAACGACAATGTAACAATGCCGGCTAGCTGGCGTGCTAAGGCTCCGATCCTACTAGCGATCGGTTTAGTTTTGGTATTTATCAGCCTTGGGTTGCTTCATTTTGGTTCCAGCACCGAGAACGAAGCAACGGGCTTTCGGATGTTTTACCACTCATACTTGACCAACTACGTTTTTTGCCTGAGTTTTTGCTTGGGTGCTCTGTTTTTTGTTCTGGTCCAGCACGTTGTACGAGCCGGTTGGAGCGCTTCGATTCGCCGGGTTGCAGAATTGCTTGCATACACGATTCCATGGTGGGCGATTCTATTTCTACCCATAGTGGCCGTTGTCTTCAGCGATCACGGTACTCTGTACGACTGGAGCCGCGGAACTGGTAAGGTGGAAGCGATCGTTGAATTGAAATTGAATTACTTGAACCCGAGTTGGTTCTTATTTCGCGCAGTGATCTACTTCGCAATTTGGTGCATCGCGGCTCGCGTCTATTTCCGTATGAGCCGTGAGCAGGACGAAACGGGTAGTGCCGAGATCACTTTGAAACTGCAACGATGGGCGGGGCCGTTCATCATTATGTTTGCACTAGCGCTTAACTTTGCCGCCTTCGACTGGATCATGTCCACCGACGCGGCTTGGTATAGCACGATCTTCGGAGTCTATATTTTCGCCTCTGGAATGCTGAGCTTCTTCGCGGTAATGATTTTGACCTGCTATTTAATGCAGCGTAGCGGCCGGATGCAGAAGTATGTCAACACCGAGCACTTCCATGACTTGGCCAAGTGGCAGTTCGGCTTTATTGTGTTCTGGAGTTACATCGCTTTCTCTCAGTTCCTGCTGTACTGGTATGCGAACATTCCCGAAGAGACACTTTGGTACAAAGTACGGCTTGACCTTAGCACGGGCTGGCGACCGCTCGGATACTTGTTAATCGCGTTACACTTTGCAGTGCCGTTCCTCGGAACACTGCCACGAGCGGTTAGACGCAACAAAGGAATTATGGCCGGTTGGGCAGTGTTTATCCTGTTCGTACACTGGCTCGACATGACGTTTTTGATTATGCCGAACGTTGGACCAGCCAGTGCGATCATGCTGTTTGGGCATTTCGTATGCTGGTTTGGGATGGTTTCGATCTTCGTGGCTCTGTTCATGTTCCGTGTTGGAGAAACGCCAATGGTGGCGACGAGAGATCCATGGCTACCGGATGCCTTGGCCTACCAACAAATGCCAATGTAAAATGTGGGAGTTTGTCGCGTTGATCTCGAGAATTACACTCATCGATTTGAATAAGTAAGGCGTCTCATGGCTCGCTACGATGACTTGAACACCAGCGCAATCGCATATGCGACTTTTGTCAGCGCGATACTGTTATTGGTAATCATTCTGTTGGTGCAATCATTAACGTACAACTGGATACTCGGCGAAGACGAGCGTAAGCTTTCCGATAGCCACTATACAACCTCCGATAATGAAATAGCTTCCCAAAAAGCGAAGCTGGATGTTTTCGAGAAGGTTATGGTTGAGGTAATCCCGCCTGCTGTTGACGGTGCGGCACCTACGGAGCCTGTGAAGCCGGTAACTGAGGAACGTATTCATGTACCGATGAAACAGGCACAGAGTTTGATTTTAAAAGAGTTTCGTAAGCCGGCAGAAGCTACTCCCGGAACTTGATTGGTCGTTGTTGAACATGCATTCCTATCGACTACTGTTGACGTTGACGGTTTGTATTCTGTGCTGCCTTAGCCCAGAGTTCACTGGGCGTACGTCGACACATGTTTCCGCCCAACTGTTAAAGGATTTACCTGAAGCCGCCCGCGGGATTGCTGTCGTTGACAAAGTGGGTGAATTTGTACCCCTCGATCTGCTTTTTACGGACGAACGCGGCAACGAGATCGGTTTGGGCAAGTTTTTCAAAAAAAACAAGCCCATTATCCTAACGTTAAATTACAGCGATTGTCCCGGTCTATGCATTGCCCAGTTGGATAATTTGGTTTCGAATCTTCGAGAGCCATGGGGCCAGGATTTAGGTGAACGATTCGAAATTGTTACGGTTAGCATAGACCCTACCGAGAAGCCTTCCAAAGCTCGCGACACCAAAGCCAAGTATGTTGGTTTACTCCGCGATACGAAGGCTGAACAGTCATGGCACTTCTTGACGGGTGAACAGTCGCAGATAACAAAACTGGCGAATGCAGTCGGCTTCAAGTACACCTATGACAAGTCCAATAAGCGTTACAGTCATGCTGCGGTCACTTATTTTCTCAGCCCAGACGGGAGAATTTGCCGCTATTTTGTTTCGCTCGGGCTCGAACCGCAGCAGTTGAAGCTAGCAATTGCCGAGGCAGGCAAGGGCAAGCTTAACGAGTCTATTTCCGATACTTTTATACAAATGTGCTACATGTACGACCCCGAGGCCAACCGCTATTCGGCCGACGCGCGAAGTGCGATGGCATTGGGGGGCGGGGCGTTCGTTTTGATGCTAATTGGATTGACGGCGCCTTTTTGGTTAACGCGGAGTGCGGCAAAAGCGCCTAATGCTCCAGCAGAGCTCTCGAAATTGGACGAAAACAGCTACAGTGAAGCTGATAGCCATCGCACAGATATTAACTCTCCCGATCATGGTCCACTGCAGGACACTCACGAGTAATCGATATGTCGCTTTACGGTTTGCCTCTACTACTTGCCCAAGGTTCTACACAGCGTTCTTCCGAACGGGCTGCTGGATCAAGCTTTTGGTTCCCACCCCAAGCTTCCACGTTCGCCGCAGATGTTGATTCGCTTTACATGTATATCCTGTACATTTCTGCGGTCTTCTTTGTGTTGATTGTCATAGCTATGGTCTGGTTCTCGGTGAAGTACCGCCGTCGACCTGGTTACGAAGGGGATTCGACAGCCCTGCACAACAACGCGCTGGAGATCATTTGGACGGTCATTCCTACGATTATTGTCGTTTGGATTTTCGCCAAAGGTGCTCAGGGTTATATGGACATGATGACTCCGCCAGCGGCTACAATTGATGTGAATGTAACGGCGAGGAAATGGGCTTGGTCCTTTCAGTATCCAAATGGCGCCATCAGTACCGAGTTGCACGTACCAATTAAAAAAGCTTCGCGGATGCGTATGCGGTCTGAAGATGCGCTTCATGCCTTCTACATTCCCGCCTTTCGTTGCAAAACCGATATTGTCCCAGGCCGTGTCACGTATGCATGGTTCGAACCGATCCTTGAGGGGACATTCGATCTATTTTGCGCGGAGTATTGTGGCGATGAGCACAGCAATATGATCACGACAGTCACTGTTCACAGCGACGAAGATTACGAAAAGTGGTTGGCAGAAGCGGCTAAGCCTCCTATCGATATCGAAGCCCACGGTCTGTGGCTATACGAACGGCAGGGATGCAAAGGTTGCCACTCCATGGAGCCTGGGAAAAAGATTGTTGGGCCGAGTTTTGCCGAGACCTTTGGAACTGAGCAAAAGGTCGCCGGCGGAGCTACAATTAAGGTCGATCCCGGTTACATCCGCGAATCGATTCTTGAGCCGCAGAAGAAGGTTCGGGACGGTTTTCAAGGGGCATCCCAAATGCCTTCTTATCAAGGTAAGTTGAAGGACGACGAGATCCTTGCCCTGACTGCTTTCATCGAAGCACTCAAAGATGGGAAGTTGACGGACGACGAGTTGGGTAAGAACGATGATAAACCGGCAGCTACGAAGTGATTGAAGCGGCCTAAGTTAAAAAAATTGCAAATTAAAATAGATCCATTGGCGAACGATTTTTAAGAGGAAATAGCGATGAGCGCGGTAGCTACCAAGCCGACACATTCGCATTACGAATCAAACGAAGCGGACAACTTCTTAGTCAATTCTAAGGGTTTTTTGAGTTGGGCGTTAACGCTTGATCATAAGCGCATTGGGCTGATGTACTTGATTGGGGTCATGTCCGCCTTTTTCCTGGCCGGTATCTTGGCTTTGGTTCTTCGAACCGAGTTGATGACTCCCGATCAGTGGTTTTTGACGACGCAGCAATACAACCAAGTCTTCACGCTTCACGGCGCGATTATGGTTTTTCTGTTTATCATCCCTAGCGTTCCGGCCGCCCTTGGTAACTTTCTAGTGCCAGTGATGCTAGGTGCGAAAGACGTTGCTTTTCCACGACTCAATTTGGGTAGTTTCTACCTGTGGGTCGGAGGAGCAATATTCTTCCTGTCAGCGATGCTTTACACAGGGCTCGATACGGGTTGGACTTTCTACACGCCGTATAGCACACAAACACGCGGCCCAGTTGTGGCTGCAACTATGGGCGTGTTCATTCTCGGTTTCAGCTCGATCTTCACGGGACTGAACTTCATCGTCACGATCAACACCATGCGTCCACCTGGCATGTCTTGGTTCAAAATGCCTCTTTTCCTGTGGGCAACTTACGCAACCGCGATCATCCAGGTACTTGCAACCCCAGTGCTTGGTATCACGGTGCTTTTGCTGGCGGCCGAGCGGGTATTTAAAATTGGTATTTTCGACCCCCAGTACAACGGCGACCCAGTTGTTTTCCAGCATTTTTTCTGGTTCTACTCGCATCCCGCAGTGTACATCATGATTCTACCAGGCATGGGTATAATCAGCGAACTGATGAGCGTCCATTGCCACAAGTCAATCTTCGGATATCGCTTCATCGCGTACAGTTCGATTGCGATTGCGCTGTTTGGCTTCTTGGTTTGGGGTCACCACATGTTCACCAGCGGCATGGCCGAAGTGACCACGATTGTCTTCAGCGCTTTGACCTTTACTGTTTCGATTCCTTCAGCGATCAAGGTTTTCAACTGGTTGGCGACTATGTACAAGGGTACCGTCCAACTCAACACGCCGATGTGCTATGCACTATCGTTTATCTTTCTGTTTACGATTGGTGGATTGACGGGACTGTGGCTCGGTGCACTTTCAACTGACCGCCATCTCCATGACACTTACTTCGTCGTCGCTCACTTTCACTACGTGATGGTGGGTGGAACGTTGGTCGGTTTCCTCGGTGGAGTGTTTCATTGGTGGCCCAAGATGACCGGAAAAATGTTTAATGATTTCTGGGGTATTGTTTCCTGTTGGTTTGTGTTCGTAGGCTTTAACTTGACATTCCTTCCTCAGTTTGTGATGGGTAGCCGCGGGATGCCTCGCCGTTACGCTCGCTACTTGCCTGAGTTCCAGGAAATGCATCAGATGTCGACGGTTGGCGCATATTTGCTCGGTCTAGGTTTGTTCGTCGCACTGGGAGTTCTGATGCACTCGTTGCGTCGCGGCAAAAAGGCGCCCCCAAACCCCTGGGGTGGTGCGACGCTCGAATGGCAGTGTTCGTCCCCTCCTCCTTATTACAACTTCCAAACGCCCCCAACGGTCAATGAGCCTTACGATTACACACCGCTTGTTTACCGTGATAGCGACCGTGGTTGGGATTATGTTCAACCAACATCCGCACCGAAGCCTGTTTCCCACTAACCAGTCCAGATCTGCCCAACGCCCTTAACGACGCGCAAATAACGCAGCGCAACTTGAATTGAGCTATATCGATGACTTCACACGCACACGACTCGCACGACGCAAGCCATGGACATGGTGAGCATGCGCACATGCCGTTTCAGGCGCACCACTTCGACGATCCCGAACAACAATTCGATGCAGGAAAACTCGGGATTTGGTTGTTCCTGGTCACCGAAGTGTTGTTTTTTAGTGGCATGTTCTGTGCCTACGCGTTGTATAGAAGCTTGCATCCTGAGGTTTTCACTTTTGCAAGTCAGTACCTGAATGAGACTCTCGGTGCGACGAACACTGGCGTTTTGCTTTTCAGCAGCTTGTCGATGGCTTGGGGTGTACGCTGTGCACAGATGCGTCAGCGAACCGGTCTGGTGATTTGTCTATCGGTTACGTTGGGCTGTGCGGCGGTTTTTCTCGGCGTCAAGGCCATTGAGTACACCCACAAATGGGACATGGGTCTGTTGCCCGCTGGCGAATACGTTTCGCAGTTCCTTCAAACGTCTCACCATGAAGGGATCTCCTCTTGGCTGTACGTACTTAGCGCGGTACCTGCGTTATGTGTGGTTGGTTTTGGAATTTGGTACATGATGAGTGTGTTGTCTGGTAACAAGGCGAAAGCCGAAATCGCGGGGCCGTTTTTAGTGACGGCACTGTGCTATTTCCTCGGTGTGTTTATCGGGATCGTCTTTCAAAACGCCGAAGCCGCAGCCCATGCAAAAGAGGCTAATGCAGCGCACGCATCGGATTCCCACGCTGAGCACGCAGATCCTAGCCACGCGGACCCTAGTCACGCAGATCTTAGCCACCCAGGCCCTGGTCACGCAGGCCCTAGTCACCCAGAGAAACCACAAGAATCCACTGCAGGCAAACTCGTCTCGCATGTTGAACCGAATTCCGCACCGGGTTCACCTACTCTTGCGGCTGTCGATCAAGCTGGTGGAGCCGGGGTCTTTTTCAGTATTTATTACTGCATGACCGGTGTTCACGCCGTTCATATTCTTGGCGGAATCGCCGTTCTAGCTTGGTTGCTAGTACGGGCTACCAAGGACCATTTTAACGAAGAGTATTTTGGACCAGTGGATTATGTCGGTCTGTACTGGCACTTGGTCGACTTGATCTGGATCTACTTGTTCCCGCTTCTCTACTTGATCAAATAAGCTCGCTCGCTCAATACAACTCGCGACAAACGAATAGGTCTGATTGAATATGTCTGAACACAAAAGCCATGCTGGCACCCACCACGGATTCGCGCACCCTGCGTCGGTTAAGAGCTTGTTGCTGGTGTTCTTCGCGTTGATTATCTTAACTTGGTTGACGGTGTTTCAATCTACCTTGAAGTTGGGAAGTATCGAGCTCGTCGTTTCGCTGGCGATCGCGACGGTCAAGGCTTCGCTTGTGATTCTGTTCTTCATGCACATGATTCACGACAAACCCCTGAACGCGATTGTATTTCTCAGTTCATTTATCTTTGTTGCATTGTTCCTGGGATTCATTCTGATGGATGCACACGGTTACAAAGATTCGTATGAATTCAAGAACGTCGACTCTGCCCCAAAAGTTGCTGCCGCTATGCCAGAGTAATCCGGTGGGCAAAGAAGCCGGCTGTCTGCTTCATCTGATAAGTTTGCAATCCTTATTTGCGTGACGATTCGCGAGCGGTGCTGAGTAGATGGTTCGCTCGCGCCGCCGACGCCCGCCATTTATTCGCCCGGTGTTGCCAGCCTGTAATACATTCTTGTGTCGCGTTATTTTTGCACTTTGTATTTTGCTAGCTTCCTACCGGTAATACTGCCTCGTTTGAGGGTACGGAAATTACAGTTTCAGTTTGTCGAATTTAGGCTGAGCAAATCTTTCTGGTTCATGAGCGATCTCGCTGGTGCTGATTTCTGCATATAATGCCCGTGCGGATTTTTGAGCATTCGAAAGCCAGTCGAGTTTTGACCATGAGAAATTTTCATTGTGTCGGCCGTTTTTTCGCTTCTGTGATTTTTGCGACTTGTGTGCATCTTCAATGTATAGCGCAGCCGATTTTGCCGCCGGAGCTTGAAGTCGCGTTAGTGAAGGCGGCCGATAATCGTGTCGAGCTCGAAAAATCGCTGGCTCAAGTGCCAGACGATCGACGCGCGGGCTTGCACTTTCTGCTCGAACATATGCCGACCAGCGACCTGACGAGCTTGAAGGCCGAGTTTTTGCTTGAGAATCTTGCTCTGGCTTACAAAGCGAGGCAAGCGTCAGCGTGGGGCGAACGTATTCCTGACGATGTGTTCTTGAATGATGTTTTGCCCTACGCGAACATTAATGAACGTCGCGACTCATGGCGCAAAGAATTCCATGACCGTTTCTGGCCGCTCGTCAAAGATGTAAAGACACCAGGACTGGCTGGTGCGATGTTGAACCAAGCAATCTTTAAAGAGCTGAATGTTAAATACTCGACGCAGCGGCGTCGAGCTGACCAAGGACCGCGAGAGTCGATGCAGTCCGGCTTGGCATCTTGTACGGGGTTGTCGATCTTGTTGATCGATGCTTGCCGCTCCTGTGGCGTACCAGCGAGATTTGTTGGTACACCGCTTTGGTCCGACAAGAGTGGCAATCACTCGTGGGTGGAGATTTGGGATGACGGTTGGCATTTTACAGGCGCTGCTGAAGCGAGTGGGGATAACCTCGACAATGCATGGTTCGCTGACCGGGCTACCACTGCGCAACTCGATGTCCCTGAGCATTCCATTTATGCAGTCAGCTATCGCAAAACTCCCTTGAGTTTTCCGATGGTATGGGACCGCAGCAACAAGGATGTTTTTGCAATTAACGTTACGCAGCGATATCTGAAGATTGATCGAGCTGTGCCAGAAGGCTTTGTTCAGCTTCGTTTCAAGACACTTGGGGCCAGCGGGCCAGATCGTTGTCAAGCCAATGTTGTTGTTCGTGACGAAGAAGGCAATGTTGTATTCCGCGGACAAAGCAAGGACGAGCGATTTGATACGAACGACCACCTGTCGGTTGCGCTTCCCAAAGGGAAAAAATTCAGTGTTGAAATGCTGCAAGCGGGAATGAATGTTTCGCGAGCATTCGTCGCTGATGAAAATGACAAACTGGTCACGCTTAAGGCTGAAGCTTTGAAGACGATTGAGGTGTTAACGGAGTACTTGAAAAAGCCATTCGCCGAGCGTCCCGCTTTAGCTGAGCAATCATTTGCAAGCGTTCCGCTCACAAAAGAAGAATCGCGACTCGTTCTTGATATGCTCGCCGCAGACCATCGAGAGAACATTCGCCAAACGCGTAAAGCTGAGATGGATGCGAAAGTGATTATAGCGGATGGTGCTGAGATGCCATTCGAAATGAAAGTCTTTGGTGAAAAGCCGAAAGATGGTCGCAGCTTAATAATCTCGATGCACGGTGGCGGCGGCGCTCCCAAGCGAGTCAACGACAAGCAATGGGAAAACCAAAAAACGCTTTAGCATATCGAAGAGGGCATTTATCTTGCGCCACGTGCCCCAACAGACTCCTGGAATATGTGGCATCAAGGGCACATCGACGCTCTGTACACTCGCTTAATCGAAAACCTCATCGCGCTCGAGGATGTAAACCCGAATCGAGTGTACATCACGGGCTATTCTGCCGGTGGCGACGGGGTCTTTCAGCTAGCACCTCGCATGGCCGATCAACTTGCTTCTGCGGCCATGATGGCTGGCCATCCGAATGAGTCCAAGCCCGATGGCCTGCGGAACTTGCCATTCACACTGCACGTGGGTGGTAAAGATTCTGCTTACAATCGCAACACGATCGCTCAATCTTGGTCGGACAAACTGGCTGAACTTAGGAAAGGCGACCCGGGCGGCTATGAACATTGGGCCAAGATCTATCCC
>JANNNN010000369.1:0-5134 GCA_031398555.1 Planctomycetia bacterium
CTTTGCAGAGTCAAGTGGCAAGGACGTGAACGTTGCGTTCCCACACGCTTGGCGCTACCGTGATTATGTCATTGATGCCTTCAACAAAGACATCCCCTTCGATCGCTTTGCGTTAGAGCAGATCGCGGGCGACTTGCTCAAGAATTCAAACAAAGAGGCGGCTGCAAAACAAATGATTGCAACGGGTTTCTTGGCGATCGGTCCCAAGAGTCTCAGTGAACAAAACGCTCGCCAGTTTGCAGTCGACGTAGCTGATGAACAGATCGATTCGGTTTCCCAAGCCTTCCTTGGCGTAACAATCGCCTGCGCACGCTGTCACGATCATAAATTCGATCCGGTTTCGCAGCGCGATTACACAGCGATGGCAGGAATCTTCCTTTCGACTAAAACACACTACGGGACTGTCGGAGCCGTTGGCGGTCGCAATCGCAGTACGACCATTGAGTTGCCCAAGGAGTATCGCGACCCACAAGCGACTCGTCAGTTAACCAAGCAGCAGTTTGAACAACTGAAGTCGCGTGTCGACGAACTTGAAGCTCAGCGTCGTGATTTTCTGGCAGAACGCATAGAGCAACGCCGCGCCGGAAAAGAGGGTGCGCCGCCACCCAACTTCGTGCAAGTTCAAACACAACTCGCGCAGCTCGAAACGACTCTAGAATCGCTAAACAGTGATGGCACTAGTAAAGCCCTTGCTATGGGTGTGGCAGATAAACCAGTTGCATCTGCTCCTGGGCGGTTGCAACAACGCGTGACGCGTATGATGCAGCCCGGTCAGCCTGGTCAGCCCGGGCCGCTAGGTCGCGGCATATCGCCTGAGATGATGGGTATTTTTGACAGCCCGCAGTTGATTCGCGGTGAGATCGACAAGCCAGGCGAAGTTGTTCCGCGGGGCTTGCCCGTATTCCTCGCTGGTAGCAAGCAAGCCAAGATCGACGTCGACGAAAGCGGTAGACTGCACCTGGCCAACTGGATTGCGTCCGAGAAAAATCCTTTGACCGCCCGTGTAATGGTTAATCGAGTTTGGTCCTGGTTGCTTGGCCAGGGGTTGGTGAAGTCGGTTGACAACTTCGGTACTACCGGCGACCTGCCGAGCAATCAGCCTTTACTCGATTATTTGGCCAAAAGATTCACAGATCAAAAGTGGTCTGTGAAAAAACTTGTACGAGAAATTGTTTTATCGCACACCTATGCTCAAACGAGCGACTATCGCGAAGAAGCATTTCTCACCGATCCGGAAAATGAATTGATCTGGCGAGCCAACCGAAGAGCTCTTGAAGCGGAGTGCCTGCGTGACGGTCTGCTGGCTGCGAGTGGTTCTCTGAGACCCGATCGTCCGCATGGTTCGATGATCTCAAAAAGCGGTGATGGCAACATCGGTGGCCGTCGCGGTTTCGGCCTCACTGAAGAGGAGATTACTGGCGCCAACGATCCCCATCGTTCACTCTACTTACCGATTACTCGAAACGTTTTACCGGATCCGCTAGAACTGTTTGACTTTGCGGACAATTCTATGGTCAGTGGCACGCGAGCGACGACGATTGTGCCTTCCCAGTCGCTGTACTGGATGAATAACCCGGCGGTTGAGACCGAGTGCCGGTTGCTTGCGGATGAGTTGCTTGGTCAGCTCCAATCTCGATCCGATACTGACAACCTAACTAAAGGCCGGCTAGCGAAGTCGCCGCCCTTATCCAACGATCGAATTGAGCAACTGTTTAACACGCTGACGTTGAAAGTACTTTCGAGACTCCCGTTAGAAGAAGAAAAGCAAGCTGCTATCGCGTTCGTAGCGCAAAAGCAGGAAGACAACACATCGCATCAAACGATTTGGGCCAGCGTCGCACGCTCTCTATTCGCTAGCGCGGATTATCGATTCCTGAAATAGGTTCCATCATGTTCAACGCAGATCTATGCAACCGAGTAGTACCGCTTTATTCTCGTCGTGCGATGCTACAGTCTTTAGGGTGCGGTTTCGGCTGGCTGGCATTTAGCGAACTTGCGCGGCGTTCGATGGCTGCTGATGCTGCACCGGCAACTCATTTTGCACCGACGGCGAAACGTGTAATCTTCTTGTGCATGCGGGGCGGCCCGTCGCACGTCGATACGCTCGATTACAAACCCAAGTTGATTGCGGACTCTGGTAAACCCGGCAGGCGTCAGGGAAGTCAATTGCTTGGATCGCCGTGGAAATTTAAAAAACGTGGCGAGAGCGGTTTGTGGCTATCGGACTTGTTACCGAACTTGGCCAAGCAAGCCGACCGTCTATGTGTGCTCAACGCGATGCACACCGACGTCCCTGCGCACCCCCAAGCATTCGTGCAACTGCACACGGGCACGTCGCGGTTTGTACGGCCATCGCTGGGGGCTTGGACCATGTATGGTCTAGGCAGCACCAATGAGAATCTGCCAGGCTTCGTGACGATCACTCCGCCCAACGGCTTCGGCGGTTCACAGAACTATGGCTCAGGCTTTCTACCGGCCACCAATCAAGCGACTCGACTCGGCAGTGAAGGACGGGCTATTACTTCAGCCGTGATTCCCAATCTTCGCCGTTCCCAGGGCATCAACGAACAGCGGATTGAGCTCGATTTACTTCAGCAGTTCAATTCGGCTCAACAAAAGGCGACGCTTCAAGCCCCGCAAATCGACGGCATGATCGAGTCCTTTGAACTGGGTTTTCGTATGCAAGCCGAACTGCCTCAGTTGCTCAGTATCGAAGAAGAGACCAAGGCCACCAAAGATCTTTATGGCATAGGTGATCGCGCTACAGATGACTTCGGTCGCAAGTGCTTGCTAGCACGGCGTATGGTTGAGGCCGGTGTTCGTTTTGTTGAAGTTACTCATGGCAATTGGGATCAGCACTTCAATCTCAAAACAGCCCTCGCAAACAACTGCGAGAGCATCGACAAGCCTGCCGCCGGCTTGCTCGCCGACCTTGAATCGCGTGGAATGCTAAAGGATACGCTTGTGATCTGGTCGGGAGAATTCGGTCGCACGCCTCATGCTCAAGGCGATGACGGGCGCGATCACAATAATGAAGCCTTCTCGTGTTGGATGGCTGGCGGCGGATTGAAGGGCGGCCTTAGCTACGGAGTTAGCGACGACTACGGTTATGAAGGAGTCGAAAACCGTGTCTCGATTCACGACTGGCACGCAACCATCCTGCACCTCCTCGGCCTCGACCACGAACGACTTACCTACCGTTACGCCGGCCGCGATTTCCGTCTAACCGACGTCTACGGGAATGTGATTCGTGAGATTATCGCATAGCACTCTCATAACTACTTTCGCGACGATGCGGCGACACGATTACTTAGGAACCATTGCCTGTGGTTCGTGTTCAGGAACAGGATGACAAAGTGGTCCCACGGATGGAAACAAATTCATTGCAAGTTTGCTGGGCACCCGTGAGTTTCGATGGCCACTGTTGACGGGTAACGGACGGTAGCTGATTCGCGAAGCACCATGCACTCCCCTATTTCCCTAAAGCACGGTTTTATCGTTAAATCAATCCTCTTCGAGCCTTTCAAATCGGCGAAAATGAGTAGGTGGGATATACGCTCGTTGCAGTTTTGGCTAAACCTTTTTAATGTACCTCAGTCCGAGAATGTGGGTGGCACGACAATTGCGACATATCGATTTCACTCACTTTGCGACTCTAACGACAACCCAGTATGTGAATTAAAATGAGCATCGCGATTCAATTACTAACCAGCCTGCAGTCGACAGTGAATCTTCCTGTCAAATCGCCTCAAGCGGTATTAGCAGGTTTAAGCCGCGTTGCCGAACAGCCTGCGGTACTTGATACGTCAGCGGTACTCACGGCTATCCATACAACGGAATTCCAACGGGGCGCCAGAAACGCACGGATAGAACTGTTAGCAAATGGGGAGCAAAGCGTGTTGTGCTACGATGCATCGATTGATTACAACGAAATGCTTATTCGACAGTCCATTCAAGCAGCGACGGAAGCCGCACAAGCTTGGGTAAAACGTTCGTACTAGTACTAGGCTAGTGACTGGTATGTAGGATATTTGCTGCAAATGTTCTTCGGCTAACATTTAGAACAAATTTTCGACGCTAAGATTCTACGGGTTGCCACGAGCTTCCCTCGTAACGTTTTTGGTTAAGGTCACCGCGAGGAAGCGATTTGGGAGAATCCCTATAATTTCTGAAAAAGCTTGGCGGGCGACGCCGGGGGCTGGACCTTTACCGACGGTATCACCTGCAATGTGCGGGTGGCATCTTTCGGTCGACCCGCAAAGGTCTTAACGTAGAGGTTTAATGATGGCACTTGGTAGCTTTTATCGCAATCTACTTTCACGCCGATTTCTGGCCCTGGCTCTGGCCGGCTTTTTTTCCCCCGTCGCTTCAGCCAACAATGTCGAAGCACTACTTGAGGGCTCTTTGCTCAAAGTAATCGGCGACAACGCCGCAAACAGCATCGTGATAAATCGGACCGCTGCTGGTGATGTAGTCGTGACTGGTCGTAGCGGGACAACAGTCAACGGTCTCCCCTCGGTTCGCTTCCCACGCTTGCAACTGAATGCAGCGGAGATTCGTATGGAAGGTGGTAATGACTTTGTCACTCTGCGAGGGATTGTTACGGGCAATGACCTGTATATTAACCTTGGGGCAGGAGCTGACCGCTTAAACACCACTGGTCCGGTGACTGTTGGAGCCAATTTAACGATAGAGGGCGCTGAGGGCGCTGACACTGTGCAGCTCACCGATTTAACCGCGTTCGAGGACATCTACATTGATGGCGGCCTTGAAGCCTTAACGGCTACCCTGAGTGGTCTGGATGCGGGCAAATCCTTGATCATTATTTCGGATGCCGCTCGGGATTTGGTGACAGTGACAAACTCTACAATTACAGAAGGGCTTTCGATCGAAGCCAAGGCGGGCAACAATTCCGTCAACATCAATGGAGTTATAGCGTTTGCCGCGATGGTCAGCACCGATTTGGGGGCGGACGCGATTGCTGTTTCGGAACTCATGACGGCTGAAGATATTGGGATATTCACCGGCCCGGGTAACGACCGCGTGACGCTTTCCAATGTCGATTCGAGCAAATCACTGACAGTCAGTGTTGATGCTGGGGCTGACAGTGTTACGGGCGAGGGCGTGAGCGTTG
>JANNNN010000440.1:0-9930 GCA_031398555.1 Planctomycetia bacterium
TTCATAATAATGCTGCGCCTGTGCGAAAGCAAACATTGAGTTACCGGCGCCATGCCTTAAAAAATCCCGGGGGTTTGGGGGTGGGCCCCCAAGAACTTAAGCGGAGGAAGAGATTTTAGACTCTTCCGCTTGACTAACCACAAGACGGTCGCTCTCCCCTGAAAAGTACCTGGCGCGCACTTGGCACCTGTTACACCCAGCTGCTCATGGTTAGAGACAACTGTGTTGCTCGATGATAGACTTCGCATGCAAGGAAGGCGTTTGCTGATTCGTCTTGAGCAATTGATTTCGATTCGTAGATAACTCGAACTCCACCCTCGTGCGCCTTGGTTGCCAACAAGTCCAGTAGGTAAGCCCCCATGGGTAACATGAGCTTCTTGAATTGAGTGCAGTCTCTCCGATGCGATTTGCTTCCAAGGATAGGGATCGCGTCACGCCCACCTAAGACCATCCCGACAAGGCGACGCTCAAGCGGAGTCGTGTACTTGGTGTTCATGTCGAATGAAACATATTCTCCCGCCAAGGCAATTTCTTCTGACCATCGTTCAGTACCGCGAATGAAATGCCGTTCCAATCGATCAAGCCCCGTATTACAGATACCTTCCCAATCCTTAGGCAGTTCCAATCGAGGAGCGACTTGTGACTCTGCGATATTGGACTGCACATTCGCGATCGCCAATAAGTCGGCACAGTACGGTGCCGCTTCTCGCACTCGAACGAGACAGCGAAGTTGCAATCGCGGACATCGCGCAATCAATTCCAAATTGTGTCGATACTCAAGTTCGGGTGAATCGATGATGATGCCAAGTCTCCATGGTCGATCTGATCCCTCAACCCCGACCAGGATGCTTGATCCATGCGTTCCCATCACTGTTCCCGTCAGCGCGACCAAGTCCCATCCGCCAGGACGCTGTTCATTGGGTGTATTCATCCATGAGAAGAGTCTTTCAAGTTGCACATTGATGGAAGCAGCAAATCGACCGTCAGAGAGAGGGTCATTGCACTCACGTTTTGCCGTCGCCCAACGCGTCGATTTTCCTTTTCCAAGTCGTCCGTCTTCCGAGACGGTTAACTCTTGAACGGCAAAGGTACTTCGGCAGAGCGCTTTGGCCTCCAACGTTATTCCGCCAAGTTCGATTCCGCCCCGATAAGCTTGGCGAATGAGGCTTGCATCGCCTGTCCGCAAATCGTTCACCGTATGCAGTCCACCTTTGCTAGGGTCCTGAAGGTAAACGGTCACTCCCGCAAAACCGCTGCGAGTCAAAATCGGTTCTGCGAAAATCCCATTCAATTTACGTACATCGAGGCTTTCGAACACTCGACGCGGTTGCCCTACAATCCATTTTGGAATCGCTCGCTGGTTGAGCAACGAATGACATGCAAAGAGCGCGGAAGCGACATCTTCTTTCAACGCAAGCGAATCGGCTTCGTCCGATTGCTGACGAAACCGTTGCACACCTTCGGCAATCCGCAACATGGTATTGCTGAGCGCATACAGGTCGGACGCTCTGCATGAATGACCGGCTCGCAATAAGCCCGACTGCAAGAGTATCCCTGCATTGCGTGCACCGACGCGAAGCACCGAGGATAGTGACTGGCGGACCAAGAGAGCGGAAGCTCGCATGGCCTCGGAAACTTCGACCATTCGACTTTCAACGTCGAGATTTTTCAGTAGATTCGATTCTGCGCCGGCAAGAGGCTGCTCGGTGGGCTCTTCGTCAACTGGACTGTGTTCCAGTGGCAAGCAACTGCAGCATGACAAAATATGAAAGCACTTTGGTGACATCAGACAGGAACACGAAACATCGTCGAGGCTTGAAAGCACCCCGCCGGGAGATTGAAGTCGGACGGTTTCTTCATTGGCTTGAACGGTCCATACATTCTCGACCCGAGTCCAATTCCAAGAGTCTGCGATGGCAGGCTCGCTGTCAAAACGTTTGCGCACGCGACCTGGCGCTTGCTCAACGAGTTGCGATAGAAAAAATGGGGTAATCTTGGGTCGCATGGATTGGGCTCGATTTCTGACACTTCTCGCTTATAGCTAGTCTGCAATGCTGCGAAATCGTACTCAGTGCAGCGGTACTCGTACGCTTACTCGAACGGGAGCGAAATTCGAGTACGAGCACCGCCTTCGGCTGAGTTCGAGTACAAAAATACGGTCATTTCTCGAGTTTCAACTTGGAATGAGCTGGCGATCAGCGAGAAGTGTCCGATTCTCGGTCTTTTCGTCACGTCGCCAGAACACAAAATGCGACGCGAATTCGCTATGATACCTCAAGTCATTAACGAGATGCTGACCCAATTCCTCTCTCTGCAATTCAAATGGCAAAATCTAAAACATCCAGTATTGGATCCACCGAGACTACTCCGGTTTGGATCGACGGTCCAAATTCTTATAAAATAGGCCTACAGAATGGGAAAGTCGTTTGTCAGAACGCAAAAGGCAGTCAGCTTGCCACCTTACCAGCGGCGTTGAAAGAAGACCCCGTCACGGATCAACTGCAAGCCCTTGTGACCTGGTTAGATGACCATCGCATGGAGTGTCTGCACACTGTAGAACGTTGGATGCTTCGCTCGCTGATTATTCCCCGTCAGGCGCTCATCGAAGTCTGGCCGGATCCCGATTGGCGAACCGCTCTTGAGAACATGGTCATTGCGCCGTCGACCAGTCTTGGGAAAGTGGATCGTGAGCAGTATGGCCTGCTCAAGGATGCTCACATCATGAAAGGTGTCGGTGTCATCGACGTTGACGGCGAATCAAAATGGTTGAAGTCATCTTGTGTGGCTTTGCTTCATCCGATCTTGATCGGCGAACTGGATGATCTTCGAGAGTTGGCAAACGATCTTGGTGTTGTTCAATCGGTCGAGCAACTCTATCGGCCTGTGTTTCGACCGACTAAAGAGCAGCTTCAACTAACTTCGATTCGAGATTATGAAAACGGTGAGTTCGAACAACTGAATTTTGCATTGGGTGCTTGTAAAAGGCTTGGCTATGCTGTGCGCGGCGGCTATGCCACGTGCAAAGTCTGGGAAGGGACGGCTCCCTTGGAAGCCCGCTACTACGTGGGTAGTGAGTCTCCCGAGAGTCAGACGTTTACTGGCGATTTGATCTTCGTCGATGACAAGCAGCAGGCTGTTACCATTCGTGACGTCGGGCCAGTGACGTTCAGCGAAGGGGTGAGAATGGCGTCCTCAATTTATGCAAAGCGCAAAGTTGAGAAGAAGGAAGGAGAGGAGTGATGACTCAAGATTGGGCTCGTTCGCAGATCGATGCCGGTGGATTGGTGGGGCTGGATGAGAAGGTTGATGAAAAGTCGACTGAGACGATGGTTGCTCGAACCTATGGGGCGCCGGTACTCGGTGACCGCGTCATCATCCGCTTATCCTCCGAACGACTTGTACCGGCAGAAGATCTGTCGATGGAGTTTCTCGGTCTGGAAGGTCGAGCTATTAGCCAACCGATTGCTAAACAGAATCGCACAGCGCTTGAGTTTGGCCATTGGGCACTGATCCACCAGCCGAAGAATGCAAAGTACGCACTCGACTTGGTGAAACGCATGAAAGCTGCGGCACGCAAAGCGGCTTCGAAAGCAGGTCATGCCTGGGATCTTTACGTCGCAATGGCAGAGGAGCTCAACAAGTCCGTTCGACACTTCCTGCCCGCATTTTGGGAACAAGCCGCGCGAGCCTATAAAGACCTTGGAAATACAACCTATGCTGGTAGGGCCTTGGCAAAAGCTCTCGAAGCGGAACGTGTTCACTCTTTGGACGTCGATCGAGATCATCGACGGGATGCGATCCTCGA
Source organism: Planctomycetia bacterium (assembly GCA_031398555.1). Classification (GTDB taxonomy): domain Bacteria; phylum Planctomycetota; class Planctomycetia; order Pirellulales; family Pirellulaceae; genus Aureliella. Next base: position 3,806 of record JANNNN010000440.1, read on the forward strand.
GTTCACGTTGAGTGGTTGCCTCTCCGGCAAAGCGCTGACCGACTACGCCAAGGATCTTGAACGGCAGTTTCCACCCAAAGAGGCTTATGAGACGTACAAGGATCTCGTCATTCGCAGAACGCTAGGCGGGATGGCACCTATCGCCAATGCCGCTAGCGACCTGGCCAAGATGGCCAAAGCCGCCAAGCTCGATTCGGATTCCGAAATCGAGGAGGTGCTTCAAGCCATGATCAGTTCACCTGCCATGTCGCGAGTGCCGTTCCAATTTTGGAAGTCGGTTAAGAAGCATGTTGCAAACATTGTCGCTCGCAACCCGTCCTTTGCAGTTTGGCTGATCGCTCACACGAATCCTGCATCGTCCTATCGCAGCGAAAGTCCAGTCTGGGAGTGGCTCGACCTACTTGAAGAGTGGAAGGTACTTCCCTATCTCTCCATGCCAGCTTCAGAGCTTCCACGGGACGTCGAGATTCCCGGCGGCCGTGCCGGATGGTATTCTCGAGTTGCGTCGGTCGAGACGTCACCCAATAAGCGTGTCTTTGAATTGCTTGAGCAGATGAAAGACACCCTGAAAGCAGAAAAGCAACCGCTCCAGCTCAGCAGTGGCTACCACGCGCTTATCGATGTCGATGTTCTCGATATGCTGCTCGAATTTGGGTTAGAGGTCGCGATTCCACAAGGCTTATATGGATTGAATTTCGATGGATGGCATCGTGAAGTCGTTGATCATCCGCGAAGGAATTCTCAGTTAACAAATGTTTGCGACGATGAACGGTTTCGAGCAAAATTGATCGAAGAAATCCCTTCTTTAGTTAAGTTTCAAGGAGATCGTAGCAAGGAAAGTTGGGGACGCACACTGCCAGCCAGACGGTCCTTCGAAGAGGCTGCTGCGGGGCATGACGCGATAAGGCAAGCTTGGTGGGAGTTTATTGATAGGCAACTTACCACTTTGGAAACCGGAGCCTTGGCTGACTTTGAAATCGCCCAGGAAAACCTCGATGGGTCCTGCCGACCCAAGACAGCCGAACAGTTTCCACAACTGGTCGAACGACTGAAGAAAATCGACTTCGGTGCTTGCCTTCATCGTACGCTTGTGGCTGGCGTAATAGACGAGTACGGTTGGGATGAACTCGATCGCATCACTGAAGGGAGTTCCATACCGACCGTATCCCGGCACGGATTCTCTAAGGTCTTTTGGGCGTATCCATTCGTCTGCTGGATCGACAAAGATGCCGTGCATTGTGTTTCGCCGACTACGTCGACGAAGTGTGATATCCTTTTAAAAAAAGAGCAAACACTATTGTTTGCCACCCCCGTTGGTTCGCAATTTGCCTTCATCTTTTATGACGGCAGCAACGGCTGGAAGGCGTACTTGCGTTGGTCCTCAGTACCCCACCAAGACCATGAACTGACTGGTAGTATCTACGAATATAGAGCCGGCTTGGATTCGCTCGTCCAAGTTGGTACCGATGGTATCTTCTGTGGGCATCGGGTGTTTCGGGAAGGCGACACAGTCGTACCGCGAGCCATGTCCAATTGGTACCACGACGGGCAACGGTTCTGGCGAGTGACAGGCGACAAACACGGCGACAAGACCGTCGAAGGTGCCAGCACTGTTTCAGAAATCGATCCCGTTACAGGTAACGTGATTCGAGCGAGCGTTCCACCGTTTTTTGAAGAAGCGTTGCCTTCGGGGGCTTCGATCCATTGGCCCCTGTCCCATCTTATGCCAAAACCAAGTCAACCAGGTGCCTCACCACTCGGGGAGAAGGATGAATTGCTCGGTATTCGGTGTGTCCGTCGAAGAGACGGTGCCATGGAATCGATTGGCATCGATGGCCGCAGTTGGATTTTCCCCAAAGAGGAACAGCCCTCGGGAGGATTTTTGGCCGCCATGGGGATCGTCAACAAACCAGGATCGGATTCCTTTTGGATCGTCGCCAACGATGGACGACTGATCGATTCGGAGACGCGTAAAGGATTTAGTCTACACAACAAAGACAAATACTTTGCAGGAACACCCAGTGAATTGCCACTTCGGTTCATGCATTCTCTGCGAGTACGTTGCGAGAAGTCGTCGAAGGCACTGCGATCTTTAAAACGAATTGATGCTGATAAATTCCTCGTCGCAGGCGAAGTGGAACGTGAGGCACGGCGCAAGAAAGAGGAACCCAACACTTTTGACCCCGAACGTGAAGAGGCGACTCGCGCTGTGTCCAAGGCGTTCCCAACCGCCCCTGCTCGGTTGGTCAAAGGGATCGCAAGAATCGCAAGAATCGCCGCTGATGAAAAGGCCGCGGTCCTATCGCTCTTGAAAAGGCTGGAGCCTAAGGAAGGTGAAGCCGCACCTTCAATAAACAACGCCATTGCTGCTGAAGGGTTTAAAGAACTTGTATTGGATCAACCTAAGAACCTCTCCATTACCTATTTTACGGCATCGACCCTCGGGGATCACCTTATTGCTGCGGCGAAGTACTTTTCAGGGCAAGAGCTTGAATCGCTCCCTAAATCGTCGCAGTATTGGTTTTCATTGCTCGAAGACCTACCTTCAGTTGTATGGAAGACTTTTTGGAAAAGGGCGATTCGCGAAGACGGCCCCACGGATCTAAAAGAGCGACTCGACGGCCCCTGGCTTCATTCATTGAAGCTGCTTGCAGAGACCGGTGTGTTGGATTTACCAGGCTCGCTTAGTCTGTTTAGTGGTAGCTATGACGATCAATCGCCAAAGCTGGGAAACGAAATCCGCGAGAAGTTGGAATCGAATCGCGAAGTCTTTTTCAATGAAGGGGCCAGTCGATACATTGCGTATCTGCACTACACGTATCCAAGCAATACCATCTTCCTGCTTGGCTACAATCCGAATGGCGAATGCAAAGCCCCGAAAAATCTCACTTTCGAATCAACCAAGAAAATCGAGTGCAAGTGGAATCGAAAGCAGGTGATAGGGTTCGTTAACGCGTTATCTAAATTGGATGCACTGCCTCTACCGTCGGCTGAGAAGCTCAATGACGCATCAGTTCGCTTGGGACTTCATCCTGTCGGTGTAGCATTACTTTGGATGGGCAGTCTGCGTACAACTCCCTATGGCCAAGAGAAACTCACCAAGGAATTGCGAGAGTTCTACGGTTGGAAGGTCAAGGATATTCAAGTTGCGTTGCTAGAGCTACAGTCCGTTGCTGTTCCGGAAGATCTATATTCCAATTGCCTCAAGGAACCGGGCTACCTGCTTACGAACGCTGGCCATAATTTCGACTCGATGGTCGCAGCTCTAGCCGAAGCTCGACGCGGGCTGGAACCGTTTCCACCCGAGATTAGCAAAGAGTTGGATCGAGCTTTTCCTAGTTACTATGGACTACCGCTTAAGGAGTTCAACGAACTGGTAATGGCTCCAAAGGAAGCCGAGCTTCTCAAGCCTCGCAAGGTTGATTTCAGACTTCCGATAAGACAACGATCCTACAGCACTCTAGAAGTTGAAATTACTCCAAAACCTGCTTTCGATCCGCAGCGAGCCTACGCGCAAGTGGCCAAGGGGATTGCGATCATTAACTATCGCTTGCCCGTTGGACACTCCGTCAGGCGCCAGATTCCAAAAGTTGTCGAGTCCGTTCGTGAATTTTTGGACAGTCCCGACAGTTTATTGCCGATCGGTCAATTCCATTTTGGCTTCGACGCTCAAAAAACAGACATCGAAACGGCCATTGGAAAACTAGCCACAACGATGGGCAAGTTCGAAAAGGACTCAAGCAGTATCTACCGTTGTGCAACGGACACGTTCATCTTGGCAACCATCCCGCCAAATGCTCATGGTTATTTTTACCCATCGAAACTAAAAACGCTCAAAGACCTGCAGCGTCTCGATGGTGTACTTCAGCCTCTCCGCCAGACTGATTATTGCGATAGCAGTATGAAGACTCCGCATTTTGCCGTCAGCATGCGATCTGATGGGATGACTGGCCTCATGGAGTGCAATCGCGAACCAAAAATTGACGAGGGGCTTTGGGAACAACATACATTGCATTCCGTCCCCGCATTGGTAACCGAATGTTCGAAGAAACTGAAAATAGACGAGATGGCTGCTGCCCTCTTTCTACAGATCCTCGCCCTGCCAGATCCCACTTCAGCCAATCTCAAACTCTGGAACGGATGGAACGCCAAGCAAATTCAGTCGTCCGGTGCTCAGCTCTTGCAGAAAGAACTCCTCGTCGAAGCTAAGCGCGAGCGCGCGGGCCGAGAGCTGTTCTTGCCAGGAGGTTGGGAGCCACTGAAAGCACCGAACTTGCCGATTGAAACATGGAAATTGTCAATGTTCGGATATGAAAATACCGAACCGCTTCGCGGCGGCATGGCCGAGTTTATTGTCTTCGAAGGCCCCATCGCGTCCATGTTTGAGATGGCCTGGAACCGTTGGAAAACTGGTGACGTTCCCGCCTATGCAGAAGCTCCAATAAAATCCAAGAGATCCAAGAAAAATTAACGATGCCTAAAAAGTCTACTAAAGAAGCGGACACTTTGATGAAAGCGCCGTCGAGCGATGAACCTGCAAAACGATCGATGCAGTTACCGCCCGCCGATGTTCGCTTTGAAAATGAACTAACGGTATTACGAGCGACAGACACGAACGAGCGACCCGATGGATGGCTCCTGTCACCGCAAGCGGTCGTTGATTTTATTTGTGGAACCGATGGCCACAAAATCGGAACTTCGAAGTCACAAGCAATTGTGATCGCAGAAAAATTCGTTGGGCCGCGCGATGTGATACAGCGGTGTGTTGTCACCCTGGCTGGCGAGCGAGGCCTGTTGCTGGTCGGTGAGCCCGGAACAGCCAAGTCGATGTTAGGCGAGTTGTTGGCGGTTGCGATTAGTGGAACAAGTGGCTTGGCAATTCAAGGGACGGCGGGCACGACCGAGGACCAGATTCGATACGGATGGAATTACGCAATGCTGCTCGATCGAGGTCCCACGCCGGAAGCCTTGGTCCCGTCGCCAGTCTATCAAGCGATGCGATCTGGGCGCATTGTTCGTTTCGAAGAGGTCACTCGTTGCTTGCCCGAAGTGCAGGATAGTCTCATTTCCATCTTGAGCGAACGTCGCATGATGGTCCCTGAACTGTCGGAAGAGGACTCGAGCCTCTTCGCAACGCCAGGGTTCAATGTGATCGCAACTGCGAACTTGAGAGATCGAGGCGTCTCCGAAATGTCTGCCGCCTTAAAACGCCGCTTTAACTTCGAAACGATTGCTCCCATTCAAGATGCGAATCGTGAAGTCGAGTTAGTATCGCGTCGGGCAACTTCAGTTTTGACACGAGGCGATCGCTCGATATCGGTCGACCTCGCTTTGGTGCAACTGTTAGTTCAGATATTTCGTGATCTGCGGAGCGGACGAACTGCGGAAGGTTGGCAGGTACAACAACCAAGTACCGTCATGAGTACTGCGGAAGCGGTCGCGGTCACCGCCGCAATCCTTCGCGAAGGGGCATTCTTCCCGTCGGGTTTTGATCCGATTTCGCGCCTGCCGGGTCATTTATTAGGGGTCGTGATGAAGGACGATGCTAAGGATCGCGAGCGATTGCTGCATTATTGGGATGGACCCGTACGGCGCCGAACCGAAGCCGGTCATCCTCTGTGGAAACGCTTGAGCGAACTGAGGAGTCACATTGAGGGATGAGCGAAGCGAGCGAGTTTGATTTCCCCCAGCAAGTCGACCTTCTCGCCGATTGTCGCGAGCCTTTATTGATTGGTGTGCGTCACCATTCTGCCGCCATCACGCGCTCGCTCGCTCCATTGCTCAACGCATTTCAACCCCAGTGCATCTTGCTTGAGATGCCCTCCGACTTTACGGATTGGATCGAGCATTTAGCGGATGAACAGACTGTCGCCCCCGTCGCGATCTCTGCGGCGGATCCCCACGGAAACATTTCATTTTATCCACTTGCTGATTTTTCTCCCGAGCTAGCGGCGATTCGCTGGGCAGCCTTAGCCAGCCAGTGAAATCAGCGACGCGGTCGGGGTCATCATTGAATCGTGTGATGACTATTTCACCTTCAATAGAAGTTTCTTCTACAGTTTCGATAACGATGACTTCCTTATTGACATCATCCCAGCCAGACCGAAGCCACCCACGAAGCTGTG
>JANNNN010000461.1:0-3906 GCA_031398555.1 Planctomycetia bacterium
ATACGAAGCGTTGTATCGTGCGAAAAGAGAAATCCTTTTGAGTTAGGCGCGACAGGACGTTTACAAGATTGTGGCGAATAGCGATTTCAGTAGGGCTGCCTGAAAATCCTCGACAATACTTTTTTGCCAGCGAAACTTGCCCTGCGTAGACACACCGCGTTGTGAAGTCAGCTTGACCGAACACCCAGCCGCAGCGACTCATCGTTTTATTCCTGAATTGGCAATTCCAATTTTATCGGTTTGCCATCACGAACTAAATTTACAGCAACTGTATTACCTGGTCGCTTTGTTCGCAGTAAGTGCGCGATCAAACCGCTCTCGCTCATAGGCCGCTCGATGCCGTCGATTTTCGTCACAATATCATCCAACTTGAATCCAGCTCGCTTGCCGGCAGCGTGAGCGTTAAACTGCCCGACGTGTTTGACTCGCAGCCCAATGTCTTTCGGTTCGAGACCAAGTTCTTTGCGTTGCTCGGCTGCTATGGGTTCGAAAGTCAGTCCACCGGTCACCATACGACGAAACCCCCAGGTGCTGGATCGCCACGAGATGTCGCCGAGCTCTTTCCAATTTTCCGGCAATGTTAAATCAAGTTCTTTCGTCGACCCAGCCCGAGAAATCGTAAACGAGATTTTTCCAGCATCCTTTCGCTGATGCAGTATCCATTGCATGTCAGCGATTGAAATCAGTGGTTGTTTCTCAAGCGTCAACAGCTTGTCGCCCGCTTGGACTCCGGCTTCACCCGCCAGCGATCCTTCAATAACACTCTTGACCGTCGCAGCCTTTGCCGGATCCATAATCAATCCCAAAATTTTTGGATGCGGATAAGCATAGATCAGCTCAGTGGGCATTGATTTCTTGTCGAGCCAATAGTGTTCGTGCAATGCATCTGCAACTTGATGGCAGTGAATACAACTCCGGGCAACCTCAGGACCGTAGTTCAACGCCGACGTGTATTTTTCTTTTAGATTTGCGAATTCTTCAGGCTTGGCGATCTCAGACTTTGGCCCAGTCTTGGCCACCAGCGAAGACTTTGATTCCGGAAACTGCTTGTGCAAGGCGAGCACTGCTTGCATCGCATCGAGGAATCCATCGAGCGAAACATCGTCTTCCGATTCTTGCTGATGCGATCGCGTTCCGTAACGACCATAAATAGTTCCATCGGCGTTCAAGAAAAATGCGGCCCACGATTGGTCGTAGTCGAATTGATATCGCGAAAGATCCAAGCCATTTGCGTGAACAACTCGCACACATACGAAATTACTAAGGTGCTTACGAACGGCCGGATTTTTTTCAACCACTTGTTCGTCGAGCTGCGCGCAGGCTTCGCATGGAATGCAGCGAAAAACGACCAGCAGTGGCTTGCCAGACTGCTCGGCTTCCTCGAAGCCCTTGTCGAGATTGTTGTAAATCCAATAACCGTCGTCGACAACTCGCTGACGGTCATTGAGCACCATTGCGTTGCGGTCACGATTTTGAGCGTGAATCAACTCGGGAGCTGCACACAAGACCAAGACTGCCGCAATCCAATGAGCACTTCGCATTTTGGCACTTTCTATAAGTAGCGTAGGTTCTGAAAGTAGCTTAGGCTTCCAGCCTGAGAAGCATTGTTTGCTAACCGGTGCAACTGGCGAGCTTGATTCCGCTAGCCGTGGCGTGCGCTGCCAGCGTCCGCATCTGACACTGGTAGAGTAGCGGAAGCCGTCAAGGCTTTGTTAATTTTATAGTAACCCGAAGCGTAAGCGAGGGATCAGCCGCCCCTCGTTGACGCTTCGGGTTACTATCGGAGTCGAAATTCTTGTGCAGTGATAAAATCAACAAGCCGTCAAGGTTTTCGGTTTGTTGGCAAGTTGCTGAAATCCCCGAAATGCTTGACGCATTCCGCTACCCTAAGATTGAAAAGCTGGAAGGCATACCCCACTGTAAACTAACTCTTGCAATGCTTGGCCACTTGGGCCTTCATAAACACAAGTCCGTCTTTGGCAAGCTTCAATTCATCTTCGAACATGCGTCGCCAGATTTTGGTTGCAGCGGCCAGTTCAGGTAGCGCAAGGCCAAAAGCTTCGATCACTAACCAACCATCGTAGCCGATCTTGCCGATAGCTTCAAAGTTCTTTCGCCAGCGAATATTGCCAGCGCCCGGCGTGCTGCGATCATTTTCACTGATGTGAATATGGCAAAGCATGTCCTTGATCTCATTGAATGTCTTGCCAATATCTTTCTCTTCGATGTTGCTGTGAAAAGTGTCGTACATGATACGGCAAGATGGATGATCTACTTCGCGAGCGAATTTGGCAGCATCCGAGTGGGCGTTCAACAAATAACATTCAAAGCGATTCAGGGCTTCAACACCCAGCATGACCTTCACTTTGCCCGCGTGTTCGGCCACCTTGCTCATGCTTTCCACGCCCCACTTCCATTCATCCTTGGTTGGGCCAGCGCCAGAGAAATGACCGAGTGCCGAATGGTAAGGTCCGACCAATGTCTGAGCGCCAACGGCGGCGCAGCAATCGAGGGTGCGACTGGTTAACTCAACGCCTTTGGCGCGAACGGCTGCGTCGGGGCTAATCGGATTGTCTTCAACGTTGCGGACCGTTACGGCCGTGCGCTGCAGACCGAGATCGTCCAGTTTTTTACCCCAAGCCGCGTAGTCGAGATCAAGATTGAACATGGGCAATTCGACTCCATCGAAGCCGAACGATTTCAGTTTCTCCAGCGTCGGCAACATACTATCGTTCAGTTCGCCGCCCCAAAGCAACAAGTTCATACCAAATTTCATCTACGTTCTCCTCAGAGGTTGGGTAAGTTTTACTACGGTTGGTTGTGGGTTGATGGCTCGGTCAATAGCTCAGTGGCAGCTTCGCGAACTCGCGAACGTGCTTCGGCCAGCCATGATATTACCGATTCGGGCAGCGGTGGTAAGCCGACACGTTGCATTACGTGATTTAATCGCATCCACAAGCGGTCGTCGGCGGTGTAATCCGCCAAAAAACGTTCCTGCAAAAATCTCGGGATGAGCATCGCTAACGCATCGAAAGGCTTCGTGCAAACCCGATTAGCTGCTTCTTGAACGAGCCGCACGTCGAGCGACTCGATGGCCGCATAGTACCCCATAAGATAGTCGGGATTGTCGTCGCTGAGTACCGAGTCGAGCAGTAGTTCAACGACAATATGACCGACAAAACCCGCCTGATGTCCACTTTGCTCAATGAGCAGAGCCCGAAGTTCGACTGCAAACCTCGTGCTCAGCACCGCGAACGGCTCAGTTTGATGAAACCAGCGATCATCGTGATGATGCCGCATCACGCCCCTAGCCAGCGAAACCACTCGAGGATCCGCATCGTCCAGGATCAACTCTGCTCGCTGGCTTCGCGCTCGATTTCGCCGATCCACGACGCTCATCCAGTCCGGCAGCGAAGTCCCCGCCACAAAATATGGATCGTCGAGATACTTGTAAGCATGCGAAAGATAATTCACAAAAGTCCTCTAGAAATCGCCCGAATCGCGAGCGAAGATCAGGATCACGTTCGAGTTGAAGAAGTTGTCATAGATGTCGCTATTGAAAACTTCTAACCAAGGTCCGCCACCGGGGAAGCCAAGGCAATAGCTGTGATTGTAAAAAGTATTTTCGTTTAGACTCGCGACGATGACGACATCGCGGCCGATGACTGCGATGCCATAGAGATGACATAGATCGATGAACGCCTTGAACTGACTGATCTGGCCGGTGAGCTGAGCCTTGGTTAGCTTCGGAATGCCCTTAGACGTCAAAAGACGATTGACTCGATCCACGTAAGGGTCAAGGTCTGCTTCTGCCACCGAGTAATCCATCTCCGGCGAGAATAGATCAGTGCCGTTGTAACCGAGGCTATTCTCACCTTGATACTCTTGAAACGGAAGTGGCATCAC
>JANNNN010000468.1:0-2684 GCA_031398555.1 Planctomycetia bacterium
CGTGGTTCACGCCTAGTTTGAACCATTTTGGATACTGCCTGAATCTCAGTGACGAGATGCTCGCCACTATCAGAGTCGTTATCAAGACGGAACTGAGAAACCGAATCGCCGAGCTGATTAGCGTACATCGACAACGAAACGACTGACTCGGTACTGGTGCGAGCTTTTTCAGCTGAGTTCTTGGTGCTGGCCGAGATTTGTGACATTGTGGCCGCAACTTCTTTGGCGGCGTTCGATTGCTGCATCGCGGCTAGAGATACCGTTTGAATCAGTGACTCAAGTGCAGTCGAAACGTCTGTAATCTCTTCAAGCGTTTGACCGGCCTGTGTAGCAAGTTGGGTACCTTCTACCACTTCGCGAGTCGCTTCTTCCATGTCCGAAATAGCCTCGGATGTTTCAGCTTGAATGGCTTTAATAAGAGTCGAGATTTGCTTGGTCGCATCATTTGATCGTTCGGCCAGTCGTTCCACTTCTTCCGCAACCACAGCGAACCCTTGACCAGCGTCACCGGCCATAGCAGCTTGGATAGATGCGTTCAAAGCGAGGATCGATGTCCGGTCGGCGATGTCCGAAATAAGCTGAACGATCTCACCGATTTCTTGCGAAGACTCACCCAGACGCTTAATACGTTTTGACGTAGCATGAACTTGGTCGCGGATACGTTCCATGCCCTCCACGGTATCCGACACTGCCTTGTAACCGCGGTTTGCCGTTTCACGAGCCTTCTGTGCAACCAATGCTGAGCCTTCGGATTGCTTGGAAAGCTGTTCAAACTCAGTAGTGATTGCGAGCACGCGTTCTGACGTAGATTCAATTCGAGCCGATTGCGACTCGCTTTCTTCTGAAAGCTTGGTCGATTCGGCGACGAATTCGTCTGCCGAACTGGTCACCATGTAGGTTGCGTTCTGGACACGTCGAATAATCGATCGCAACTGTTCGGTCATATTTTGTACCGAGCCAGAAATCGAGCCCGTGATATCGTCCCGAATGTCGAGGTTTATTGCTAAGTTTCCACCAGCAATTTGTTCCATCTCCTTGATGAGTCCTTGGATGGACACTTCGACATGCTGACGCTCGTCATCCGACTGGATCAATTTGAGTGTGTTGTCGCACATCGCGTTGAGTGCCAACGCCACGTCGCCCAGTTCGTCATGAGTAATGTGCTTGGCTCTCGCATCAAACATACCAATCCCGACCAGGCTTAACATTTCTTTGATCGAGTTCGCTTGCTTGGTGATTCGTCCTGCAACGAAGTAGATCATGACGGCACCCGTAATCGTCGCGATTACAATCCAAATCAGACCGGTGCGAGCGATTTTAAAGAAGCCGAGCGGCGCTTTAATCTCAGCGTGGTCAATTTCTGAAAGGAGCGCCCATCGAATCGGGTCTGACTTTCCCTGAAGACCTTCGTAAATAGTTACTGGTGCCCAAGAGCTTAAAACTGACACGTTGCGATTGTCTTGGATAATCATCGTGTCTGAAGAGCCTCGCAAGGCGCTTCGCGAAGCGATAGAGTCGACTTTGAAATCAGGATTCAATATCGTTGAACGTGTTTCCAACTTGTCCAAGAATCGTGAATCGTTACGGTATAAACCATCGGCCCCCACAGCGTAAGTTTCACCTGTTTCGCCGAGTCCGGTACGTTCGTTCATGATCGCAGTAACGCGATTGATTGGCACTTGGAACAATGCCACGCCAATCTTCTTGCTACCGTCAAAAACAGGTGCCGCAACAAAGCTTGCCGCATCTTCGTAGGACGGGGTATAGTTTTCGTAGTCAACCAAGTAGAACTCGTCGGGTGAATCCGCAGCGGCCGCCAAGCGGAAGGCTCTTGCAAAGTTCGTGTTCTTATACGGACCGGCGGTTAGCGAAGTAGAAAAATCAAGCTCTTTGAACACGGAGTAGACGATGTCACCTGACTCGATATCACACAAGAAGATGTCGTAGTATCCAAACTTCTGCAGGTAGCTACGAATAATTGGATGATACTTCGCGTGCAAGCGGCTGAATTCGGTCGTGTCGGAGGCCATGTCGAGGGCTTCTTTTTGACCGAGTGGGTTCGGGTTTGAACTAATGTATTTATATTGCAAATAGGTTGAATCGTCGTCGAGCAGATCAAAGTGCTTGGCAGGCTTTGGAACAACATGGTCGGTTCGCTTGCGATACTCGGCTGCGAATTGAGTATTGTAGTAAGCAAGTGTCTCGGCCTTCATTTTCTCGAGCTCTTCGGGTGTAACGCCCGCTTCTGTTCGTGCGTTCTTTTGAGCTACCGGAAAGGCTTTCATCGCCTCGACGATCATGCGATTTTCACTGAACGTCAGCATCTGGTCGCGGATCAATTGAAAATAATCCGTAACTTGCTTGGCCTTGATCGTCTTGATCGAGTCCAATTGCGAGAATGACTGCTTTTCAATCCCCTGATAGGCAGATTGATACATCGAGAAAGCCACTACTGCCATCGGCAGCAAGCCAATCAAAAGCAGCAAAGAATACAGTTTGCTGGCGATGCTTTTTTTCAACCAGCGCATCGGCTTGAGAAACGAAATGAGCGAAGATAACGTCATTGTGGGGCAACCTCGTTAGAACACCGAATTCATGAATCACCAGACGTCTGCGACGACCGGCGCCTGGACATAGGATCGCGACAAATCTCGCAACTTGCGAAGCCGAGAACCCATGTAGAC
>JANNNN010000561.1:0-3555 GCA_031398555.1 Planctomycetia bacterium
GCTGGAATTGGCAATCGAAAAGGGAACCGGTCTGGCAGCCGAAAAGGGAGTTTTGGCAATCGAAAAAGGCACCGCTTTGAGAGGCGGGAATGTTAAAATGGGTTGAGTTGCAATCGTCTGTCTGAAGCGCAATTCACCATCGAGATTGCGCTTCAAGTACCGGTTTTAGAGCTGCTTTTTTACAGCGCTTTTGCGGCTCTGCTGAACGCGATAACTCTCTTCTTTGTCGCTAATCGCAAGGATCTCGACACGATGAGTTAATCGATCCAGCAAGGCCCCTGTCATTCGTTCGTCACCGGCCAGCGTTTGAGGCCACTGTGCGAACGGTAGATTTGTCGTCACGATGATGCTGGTTTGTTCATAGCAACGGCTAAAAAATCCAAACAAGCTTTCTGCGCCAGATCGATCAATGGGCAAGTAACCAAGTTCATCGACCACGATCATATCGAGCCTTAGCAGTGAAGCCTCCAGTCGCAAGACCGTCTTGTTCTCGCGCGCCTCTCGATACGTATTGACGATCCCTGCGGCGCTGAAGAACCTTGCGTTGTAGCCAGCGCGACATGCAGCAAGTGTGAGCCCAATTGCGATATGGGTCTTTCCAACACCAGGCGGTCCCATGAGCACGATGTTGGTGTGATCAGAGATATAACCACACCCAGCGAGTTCAATCACTTTGGGCTTGCTAAGGGATGGTACTACTGCGAAATCGAAGTCAGCCAGTTCCTTCATCGTTGGTACCCGAGCTGAATGCGTGCGTCTGGCGACTGCATTGGACTCGCGCTTGAGCACTTCGACACCGGTAACTTCTTGAAGGTATTTTTCGTAGCTGGCATTCTCCGAGCTACAGCGCCGGGCAACTTGCGAATACTCGCTGAGCATCGCTGGTAATTTCAGCGATCGAAGGTGCGACTCCAAGACTGGATGGCTCGGTATCGATTCGGTCTTGTTCGTCTTGCGACTGGACATTTTGTGCACTCCTTGCAACAGTTGAGGTAACGGACGATTCAATAACAGAACAACTTGATGCACCCTGAGAATCAACTTCTGGTTGTTGCTCTTGTAGGGTGATTAGTGATTGGTAATAAGACGCGCTGCGTAGTCCTTGGCAGTCTGGCAGCACGAGCTCTGGGCGAACGTTCAGATCTAACGTTGTGGTATTCATATTTTCAATACGACCAAGCTCCATCAGTACGGCGGCTTCACTGAATGCATGGTTCTTGCAACAGGCATCAATGGCTCTACAGACATCCTTCCAATCATGTTGCTTTGCCAATAGCAGAATATCGATGAAGCGACGCGTTCCATCTCCTTCGTAGCGATACTCAAGCTCATTGCGAAACAGCTCTTGATTACGCGTCCAGGCTTGTTTTACAAAGGGTTTTCCCGAGTCCAACAATCCTGGCTTGGTCTCTAGCAGCGCAATGTAGTGAGCTACTTGCAGCGACCATTCCCCCGGCTCAGCACGCTCGTGAGTTGCAATGATCTTGTTGTCGCACAGGACTTCGACGCGATCGATAAAGGCTCGGACTGTTGCATGCTGAGTTGCATATTCAACTGGTACGCTATAGCGACTCTGCCCACACGGCACAGTGGCTCGTTTGTCGATGCGAATTGCGTTGCTGATACATGCAGCGAACGGTGTTTCAGGCGGCTCGCGAAACCGCTTTCGCTCCTCTTCAAACAATTGACCATAAGTGCGACCAGTGTCCTTGTCGATGCGTTTTAAATCACGTGTGGTCCACTGCGATAGGTGTTCTTGAAGTGCTTCCAGTGAGGCTACTTGAGGTATTGGAGTTAGGTAGGTGCGCTCAGTTCGTTTGACCGAGTTCTCAACATGGCCTTTTTCGTTACCGCTGGCCACATTACAGAAGCGAGAATGGAACAAGTAGTGGCTGCGCAGCGCGATGAACCGCTGTGTCAACTGACGATTCTTACCAGCGTAAACATGAGTGACGGCGGTCTTGAGATTATCGTAGGCCAGTTTGTTGGGGACACCGCCAAGCCACGTGAACATGTGCACATGAGCGTCAAGGAAGCTGATCATATCATCCCGCATGTAAGCTCGGACGAAAGTGGCTTTGCTATAGGCGCTTCGAGCACAAAAGATCATCACCTTTGTATCTTCACCAGTGAGCTTGACGATAGCTTGTCCCCAATCAATTTGCACCTCGTCACCTGGCGGATGATCGATCGGACAAAAGACTTCCGGCGGCTTGGCTTGAAGCGACTTGACCAGCGTGCTAATCGTGCGACGCGAACCGGTGAATTGATATTCATCACGCAGCCGCTCATAAACTCGCGTCTGAGTATGTCGCTGCTTGCGTGGCTTGGATTTGTCTTCTTGGAGCCACCGATCAACGATGGCCCGGACCGAATCTGCCACCGGGGATCGTCGCGGCGATGAGAGCGAATATTCGCGAGGCTCTGGACTTTCCAAAGCCTGTTTGATCGACCTTTTGGAGTGCCCCAGCTTTTTGGCAACTTCATTCTGGGACATTCCTTCGATTAAAACTAGCTTACGAATCAGTTCGTTGTTTTCCACGGTGAGCACCTTTGGGATCCCTCCAAGTCATCGCAGGTAAGCGTTTTTCAAAACTTACCTAATTTGACTTGTTCTCCCTCAGCTAGCCCCTACCGACCGGTTCCCTTTTCGGCTGCCAAACCGGTTCCCTTTTCGATTGCCAATTCCATGAAAGCCCTCGGCTAACGCCTCCCGGCTGATCAGTCACCTATAAATGATAGAGTCAACCCTAAAATTTAATCTTGACGCTCCACTAGGCTGCGATTCCTAGATTGACGCAATCGGTGCACAATGGGCGCGGACGATGTCCGGACTGCGGGGCGGTTGGAGGCAGACTGCTAAGGCAACTGTATCTCGAAGGTCCGGCTGATCACGGCGCGGAACAAACATTCAAGGAAGAGGGAGTTCCGCGTATCACTCGGATCATGTCGGGGTGCTCTGGATTCCTTGCGATTTATCCAGACCGACACGACTCACATAGAACACCAAATGAGCATTATAAATATTTCCGGGACGAGCTGAGAATCGCGAATGAACTAGGCCTGGTAAAGTGCCTATTTTGCAGCCGCAAAGATTCCCTGCCAGATTCTATCCAACAAGTGCGCCTCGTTGAATTGGAATTGGGTGAGCCCCTCTTAACGCTACGTAGTCAAGTCGGAGCGTTCTTGGATGAGGTGGGAACAGTTCCGCTACAAAGTGAGTCACATTGGGCGTCCTCGCCGGCGTCCTCGCCCGCTCGGGGCTAAGTGTGTTGCAACAATAACATGGATGGGCAGGATGTACAGGATCTTAATTTCTCATCTTGTTTATCCTGTGTATCCATGTTCAAAACTCCATCAGATTCGAGAACGGAGACGGCTGACTTATGTGCAATACGCAGGCGTCCGCAGAAGCTGCCCGAACAATTGACCTGTTTTTCGGAGCGCGGGCGTGCTCACCCGCACGGGACTAGGTATGTTGCAAGTGGATTTGACGATCTCGCTTTGCCGTAAGTAAACGAATTCGTTTGTGTATTCGAGTCAACTCTTGGGTTC
>JANNNN010000573.1:0-2952 GCA_031398555.1 Planctomycetia bacterium
TAACCGGAGGCTAACGCCTTCCGGCTGATAGGACCAAGCCAATGCTAGAGTCAAACCCACGTGCCAACCCAAAAATCTAATCTGGACAAAGCACTAGTTCGGTTTGACCCAGGATGGTGTGCCCTAGCGTCAATGCGAGTATGAATTGTCCGTGAGGAAATCGATGGACAAACCACTTGATGCCTCCCCCGTAGAACTCGATGGCACGACCGCGAATCCTTGCACTACCACCAAAGCAAACGCCGGTGCCGCCAATCATCAGGCCTAGCAGCGAGTAGGGCGATGCCCACAAAATGCGGATAATAAAAATCGAGCCAGCAAGCATTTGCGAAACGGAGAAAGGCTTGCGTTTTTTATTCGCGCTGGGCATATTATTTCTGAAATCGTCGGCGAAACTGGAATTGAGAATAATATCGTCGCACAATGCGCATTGCGACGGCGTAGCGTCGCGGCACACTAATTTAAAGAAACTTTATGGAATTCTGCGTTAAGTATGCACCGGTCTTCTCTGTCTTGGAGATCAAGATGAGCGAAGCGGAGGTGGTCGTCGCGCAGCCGAATAGCATGCTGTCGATGACTTCGGGGTTACAACTGACGGCTTCTGTTGGGCGGCGGGGATCCAAGTCGAGTTCTGGTTGGTTCGGCGGCATGAAAAGCGTCTTGGGGGGCGAGAACGTTTTCACCGCTGAATTTCGCGCCAAACGAGACGGGCAATTGCTGATGCTCGCGCCTGATTCACAAGGCGATATCTTGACGATTTCACTGAGCGGAAATGGTGGTTACTATCTGACTCGCGGTGCCTATCTGGCAAATCTCGGCGACTGCGAACTGACGATCAAGTACGGTGGCGTGAAAGGTATGATGGCCAAAACGGGCTTGTTTTTGCTACATGCGATCGGCGACGGGACGGTATTCTGTCAGTCTTACGGCGCGATCGTTGAAAAAGATTTAACTGAAGGGGAAAACTTCTTCGTCGACAATCGCTATATGGTCGCTTTCTCCGATACCGTCCAGTATCAATTGGTGAAGGCGACGAACAGCGTAAAAGACTCGGTGCTGTCCGGTGAAGGCTTAGTAGTCAAATACACTGGGCCTGGCAAAGTCTTCTATCAAACGCGAGGCAAACCACCCGCGAGCTGGCTGTCAACGTTGCTTGGAGCGGCGTTTTAATATGGCAACAGCAACTTTTGAATTAACACGTCCACCCCGTCGCGACGAACTTCTAAGCCGTATCGAAGCCGCAAATCGTTGGGGCATTCCCATAGCGCTCCTTCAGTTGGTGGCGATTGTCTTGGTAGGTTGCTTGATCGATTGGAAACAAGCCATTGCTGAACCGTTGGTCACGACAGTTGCCATTGGCGCGATCGTTGGTCCGTTCACTATGGGACTGCTTAGATTTTGGTTGGGTAAGAAAAAACGAATCGACGATTTGCAAGAGCACACGCGTTTTGGTGAGTTCGATAAACATCGACTGCGAAGTCTTTATCAAGACACATTGCGGCGACTTGGACTGCCAGATGATCGCTTGCCAGTTTTTATTGTCGCTGATAAGTCGATGAACGCGATGATGATGCACGTGGGCATGGGCGGCTTTCTTCGGTTCATGAATGGGATTTATCTTCATCGCCAAGTGCTTCACAAACTTAACGCTGACGAAGTCCAAGACATCATGGGCCATGAATTGGGGCACTACTACAAACACTATATCCTCGCGGATCGCTTCCGTGGATTGACATTGATTTTGGGCGCGATGGCTGGATTGTGCGTGGCACAGCGACTTGGCGCTGAAGGTGCTTTTACGATTTTCGCTTTGATCGCGTGTTCGCAAGGGCTGTGGTGGTTGGCGGCCATTCCATTCGCGCGCCATGCGATGGCGATCGAGTACTTGTGCGACGATCTGGGCGCGCAAGTGCATGGCGTGGCGACCTCGGTTTCCGGCCTGATGAAGCTCGGTGCCGAAGCCGAAATTCGAACGGCTGTGCAGCAGCAAGCCGTCTTCTCAGCCAATCGTGGCAACTTGAACGCTCGGGAAATTGTTGAAGCCATCGAAGCAGCTATTCCGTACGGCCATGCATCGCCTGGCGAGTTGCAGGCGGCAGTGGAAAAGCAATTGAAACGCAGGTCGCAGGAGGGGGCAACTGTCGGCGGGTTCTTGCACTACATGTGGAACAGCGATGTCGACGCTGAGATGACCGAAGAATTTGAGAAAGAAACGCGTAAACTTAAAGCCTTGAAGATGATCCCACGACTCGATTGGGAATCGTTGCTCGATGATCCGCAACAACTAACATTTTCAGAACGTTCACTTGCTAGACTCGTTAAACTGATCGAAACCCGACCTGAGGGTGCGCTCTTCCAAACTGCGGAAGCTCTCGGGGAAACTGATGGAATGCATCCACCGCTGAAACAACGGATACTCTATCTTTGGTATAACCGCCAAGAGATCGAACAAGCGAAACTAAAAATCTAGTGAATCGTCGCTGCCCCCCAATTGAACGATTTCATGGCACAAATGCCAATGGAAAATTCTCGATGGAAAACAAGACATTCGATATAGTCGCGCATGCACGCGGTGTACTTGGTTTGTTAGCTGGAGGAGCGGCCGGTTTCTTCCTATTCCAATGGCTGGTCGATCAGGGCTTTTACGGCTTAGCAATTCTAGGAGCAGTGATGGGCTGGGCGTGTAGCTCTGCTTCACGCATTTATTCGCCGTTACTAGCCGTCGCGTGTGGCATCAGTGCCGCGATACTTTCGGTATTTGCTGAGTGGAAAGCGTTCCCATTTGTAGCTGACGACACTTTCGGCTACTTCATTTCACATCTCTCTCAGCTTAAGGGCTTAACGCTAATCTTCATCGCGCTCAGTACCGTCTTCGCTGCCTGGTTTGGTCTCGGCCGCCCAATCAAGCCCGGTAGGGCATCGTGAGGCGAATGAGTGTCGCCTTTCGCTCCG
>JANNNN010000665.1:0-3560 GCA_031398555.1 Planctomycetia bacterium
TGAGTTTAGATTCTCTTATAATCAATGTCCCTATGAGGTGCCGATAAATGTCCCTTGCTGGAATTGTTCGTGTTTTCTCGTTGTCAATTGTTGGTAGTGCCTCATTCCTAGCGGCCAATATTGGCTATTGCGACGATTGGCCAACCTTCCGCGGTTCGCAGCGAACGGCTGTTGCACCGGATAAGAATCTGCTGACTTCGTGGCCTGAGGGTGGCCCCAAGATGGTCTGGGAATCGGTCGGCGCAGGACGCGGCTATTCAAGTCTAGCGGTCGCTGGCGACAAGATCTTTACCCTCGGCGATGGACTGTCAACTAAAGAAGGCGACGAAAATGAGTACCTGATCGCTTTTGATCGGGCAACAGGTAAGCAGCTGTGGACAACCAAAACTGGACCGGCCTGGAAAGAAATGCGACCCGAGTGGCACAACTCGCGAAGCACTCCGACCGTTGACGGTTCCATGGTCTATGTCGTCACTCCGAAAGGTGTTCTCGTTGCTTGCAACACCGTAGATGGAAAAGAAGTTTGGCGCAAGGACCTTGTCGGCGACATTGGGGGCAAGAAGGATGACGATTGGGGTTACAGCGAATCCGTGCTTGTGGATGGCAATAATCTGATTTGCACACCAGGTGGCGAAAAGGCAACGATGGTTGCACTTAACAAAAAGTCTGGTGAACTCGTGTGGACGGCGGTTCGTCCAAAAGATCGAGGAGCCGGTCATGCCTCAATTGTGATTTCAGAAATTGGTGGAAATCGCGTTTATGTTCAAACAACGGGCAGCGGCGCGATTGGCGTTTCAGCTAAAGATGGCAAGGTGCTTTGGTCTTACCCGATCGACAAAACCACGGCTGTTATCCCAACGCCGATCGTGCGTGGCGATCTAGTATTCATGCCGGTCGGTTACAAACGTGGCGGCGCACTCTTGCAACAAGTTGCCAGCGCAGATGGGGTTACGGTAAAAGAGATCTATGGGCTCAAAACTAAGCTCGCTAACAAACATGGTGGTGTCGTTCTCATGGGCGATTATGTTTACGGCGACTCCGATGATGGCGGCATGCCCTACTGTGCGGATTTGATGACGGGCGAAATCAAGTGGCAAGGTCCAAGATCGGACAAGGGATCCGTTGCGGTTATCGGCGGCGGCGACATGCTTTACATGCAGTTCGCAAACGGCGAAATTGCACTCGTCAAGGCCGATCCAACTGAGTACACCGTCGTCAGCCAGTTCAAGATACCAAGCAGCAGCAAGCGACCAAATTGGGCTCATCCAGTGATCGTCGACGGCAAGCTCTACGTCAGATCGCAAGATCAGATCATGTGCTACAACATTGCGAAATAGTGCGCATCGACCGTGGCGTAACACATCGTGGCCGACACTGTTAGCGTCGGCGGTCGTTTTTGCGGTCGCTGGCAGCGTCCGCACGGGGCTAACTCCGGTCCTTTTCGCCCTTAACCGTTGTAGCCCTGACGACGCGTTCAATTTCCTCCACGGACATGCCGCGGTCGACCAACTGCTGCTTCAGTTCGACTTCGTTGCGGTGCTTGACGATCGACTGGACGCAGTTTGTGAGTGCTGAGATGCACAAAAAGACAAAAACGCCTACAATCGCCACTATTGGGATCGCCATAGGTGACATAAAAAATGTCATACAATAGTCCTTGCTGAGCGTTAACTGCACGTATCCATGGTACATAGATCGACACTGAACATTTCGTCGCCAGCCGATGGATCTTGGCAAACTCCTACGGAAAATGCCGTGGCTGTTGGCAAAGTTGACGTCAAACCGCTGCATATAGGTCCGATCGTCGTCGATCCGCCTATTCTACAGGCTCCGATGGCCGGTTTTACCAACTTTGCATATCGCCAAGTTGTCCGCAACTATGGCGGCGTGGGTCTGCAAGCCACAGAAATGGTCAATGCTCGCGGTTTCGTTTGGCTGGACGAACACGATTGCGAGCACCCCGATCGGTTGTGGGGAGTCCGCGAGGAAGCTCGACCGCTGGCTGTCCAGATATGGGACAACGAACCGGAAACGATGGCCAAAGTCGGTCGGCGGTTGGTCGAAGATTACAAGGTCAGCGTCGTTGACATTAACTTTGGATGCCCAGTCAAGCAGGTGACTGCGAAAGCCCATAGCGGTTCTTACTTGCTGAGTCACCCTGAACGTATGTTTGCGATCATCTCGCAGCTCGTAGCGGCTTGTTATCCGACTCCCGTCACCGCCAAAATTCGACTGGGATGCACCCGAAAGAACATGAACGGGACTGAGATCGCGCAGGTCGTCGAACAAGCCGGTGCGTCGGCCTTGACCGTTCATGGACGCACGGCCGAAGACTATTTCAAAGGAAGCGCCGATTGGGAACGGATCGCGGAGATAAAACAGTATCTGAAACGCATTCCTTTGATCGGCAACGGCGACTTAGACAGCCCCGAGAAAGTCGTCTTTGCGTTTCAGAATTATAAAGTCGACGGAGTCATGATTGCCCGCGCGGCACTCGGACGCCCCTGGTTGTTCGCTCAAGCGGCGGCAGCCCTGCGCGGCGAACCGATCCCGCCCGAGCCGACGTTGCTCCAGCAAAAGATCTGCATGTTGCATCACTATGATTTAGTCGTCTCGCGCTTCGGCATTCAGAAGGGAACTCATTTGATGCGCAAATACGCATGCTGCTACGCACAAGGTAAACCCGGTTCACGCAACTTCCGTAGCTTGGTTGCTCAAGTCGCAACGCCCGAGGAATTTCACAGAATCGTCGAAGAGACTTTTCCAAAAGACGCGGAGCCATCGAATAGCGTCGAATAGCGATCTTTCCAATCGAGAGTTGAACAATTGTCCCAATTGTTTAAGCAAAACTTGGGACAATCCGCAGCGCACCGCTCTGAGTTGCAATCGGGCGAATGCACGCATGTTCTTGGGCCTGCAAATGCAGGCTAATCAGCGTATCAGTTTTGATACATTGCGCTGTTAACGGGAAGTCATGTCGCAACAGTTCAATGTTCATTTTCGATGGCAGGCAATACTTAAAGTTGGTCTACCGTCACAGGTCCGTATTTTGTGGAATGTCGCAACAGAAATAGCTTTCGGGTATCTGCGCATCGACGGCTATTACTGGTGAACTTCAAAGCACGAATTCAGGGAGTCCGAGGCTCTGCCGAGTCTTTCTCGGACACAACGCAAGGACGTCGCTGTACTTGTGAACGTTCACTTACGAATTCAAGCGGCTCGGCAGGAGCCTCGTTCGCCTCGGTCTCCCGTTGCAAAGTGGGCGTGGCTGAAATCGGGAGTCCGAGGCTCTGCCGAGTCTTTCTCGGACACAACGCATCGACGTCGCTGTCCTTGTGAACGTTCGCTAACGATTTCAAGCGGCTCGGCCGGAGCCTCGTTCTCCCGATCGAACCCGCCAGCTTTCGAACAATCCACGGAGACGACCGAGGCTCTGCCGAGTCTTTCTCGGACACAACGCAACGACGTCGCTGTACTTGTGAACGTTCGCAGAACTGAAGAGCACACGACTGAACACCCGTCAGTCCTAAGGAGAGCGGTTGCCGTGTGGGGGTGTCTGA
>JANNNN010000683.1:0-14560 GCA_031398555.1 Planctomycetia bacterium
CAAACGGTCGCCTGTACGAACTCGCTTCCGGTGGCAGCAAAGCACTAAGCACCGATGCAACGGGCGCGTTCAAAGTTATCGATGACGTGATCAACAAGGTGACCGGCATTCGCGGTCGACTTGGTGCGTTCCAAGCAACGACTCTGGAAAGCAACAGTGCATCGCTTACTGATACAGTTTCAAACTTGACCGCAGCCGAAAGCTCGATTCGCGACGCAGACTTCGCCGCAGAATCAGCCAAGCTAACACGTGCTCAGATTCTCGTTCAGTCGGGTACACAAGTGTTGTCCCTGTCAAACCAGTCTCCTCAGAACGTTCTATCGCTGCTGCGATAACCATGGTCTAAGCCAGACTTACCCAAACCGCTCGGCGAATTTCGCGGAGCGGTTTGCGTCTTGTTGGGTCTCACAGGCTTCAAGTTGCGCAACGAGTTGAATTTATCAATGATAGCGTTGCTGTTCCGTTTAAGTTGACTTTAACGAACGCCGAAGAAGTAAGGGATCAATGGTTGTCAGACTATTGAGTTTGACTCGTATGGGGCGCAGAACATGGAAGGTAATCAATCGTCGAATTGCATTTTTACTGTTATCGATATTCAGGGTACCGTCGATCAGCTGATGAATGTGGCTGCCGCGCCGCGGATTCGGTTGACTTCTGTGACGAGACAACTGCAAAGCGAGCAGGTTGCCTTGACGTCGCTAACCGCTATAATTGTCGGTTTTCAACTGAGAACCGATAGACTTGGCCAAGACTCTGTCTATTCGGCAACTACAGCCTCCAGTTCCGATCCCAGCAAGCTCAAAGCAACACTTACGTCTTCGAGTAGTGCTTCCTTAGGCAATCAAACTCCGCTTTCTGACCTGCTAGACAATCGCGGATTCTCTTTACCGACCAGCGGTTCTGCACTTCAAATCCGCTTGCGCAACGGAGAAACGGTCCAATTTACGACCGCCCTTAACTCGAGTACCGGAAACGTAGGCGACCTGCTTACCGCGTTAAACGCCACTGGCAAGGGAAAGTTCGAAGCAAAAATCTCTGGCAATGGAAAATCGATCGAATTCAAAGATCTTACTACTGGCTCGTCGAGATTCACCGTCTCCAGTCCGTCCGGCTCACTTGGACAAGCACTTGGCATCAATCAGTCCGTCACCGGCGCGGTGATTTCAGGCAAGACGCTGATTTCCAGCGCTACTAAAACCGGCTCGCATACTTTTCTCCCAGTGCGTCAGGCGTCCGCACAGCAGTTAACAAGCGCCCTGCTCAATTCTAAAGACCAGACTGTTGGCGCCGGTGAATTTGTTATTCATCAAGGCGGATTTATAGATGAATCGGCCAATCTCGATCAATTGAACAGTGGCGCGGGTGTCGCCCGCGGTTCGATTCGCATCACCGACCGAAGCGGATCGAGCAAATCCGTCGACTTACGATTCGCCCAAACAATCAACGACGTTGTTGACGCCGTCAATAAGACCGACGGTATTCAAGTTGTTGCAAGTATTGTTGGAGATCGCCTGAAACTCACCGACACGTCTTCCGGCACTTCTACGTTAAGCGTTAGCGAAGTATCGGGTGGCACCACTGCGGCTGATTTGGGTTTGTCAGCAATTTCAACAAGTTCAAACTCTGCTACAGGGACTAGCATACAGTCGGTGGCAACACGCACTCCGCTAAATGCCCTGCTCGACAAACGCGGTGTAGTACTGCCGACAAGTGGCAACGCGTTGCAATTCAGTCTGCATAACGGCGAGACAGTTGAGTTTTCGACAACCTTGAATCCGAATACTGCAAGCCTCGGCGATCTGCTAAACGCCATCAATACCAACGGCAATGGCAAAGTCGAAGCTCGCATTGCAGGTGACGGGAAATCGCTCGAATTCAGAGATCTAACAACCGGCAGCAATAACTTTGCAATCACAAATCCTAATGGAAACCTCGCCAGAGATCTTGGAATCGATCAGTCCGTCACGGGATCGTCGATATCCAGTGGCCAACTGATCTCGGGACTCAACGATGTTCTGCTGTCCAGCTTGAACGGTGGCAAAGGGGTGGGAACACTCGGCAAGATCACGTTGACTGACCGCTCAAACGTGTCGGCGACAGTCGATTTATCTTCCGCTAGAACACTCGGTAATGTCATTGATGCAATCAATCAAGGCGGAAACGGCGTTCGAGCCCAATTGAATCGATCGCGAACCGGTATAGAAATTGTCGATACAACTGGATCCACCAACAACTCGCTAACAGTCGCAAATTTCGCAGATTCTACCAACTCGGCGACAGCTCTTAAAATAGATCGCTCAGTAACTACCGATTCGATCGATAGTGGATCATTGAATAAACAATGGATCAATCAAAACACGCAACTCAAAGACTGGAATCATGGGCAAGGAGTTACTTTTGGTTCGGTCGAGATCACAAATTCCGCTGGCAAAAAAACAACCCTCAACCTAGCTCAACTTGCCCCAAAGACCGTGGGTGACCTCGCGAAAGGTATCAACAACCTGAACGCGGGCGTCGAAGCCAAGATCAACTCGACCGGAGACGGCCTAGTGTTGGTCGATACAGCCGGCGGGACATCGCAGTTACAGGTTGCCGACGTCGGCTCAGCGACCTCCGCCAAACAATTGGGAATTGCTGGAACCGCGAAAAGCCTGACTATAGACAACGCCACAGTTCGCGGCATTGATGGCTCTCAAACGATTCGCATCGCCACTACCGCCTCAACAACACTCTCACAACTCACCGATAGCCTGAACGCGGCGGGCTCGGCGGTGAGTGCAAACATTCTGAAGTTCGGCAGTAATGGCGTACGACTTGTTCTCAACGGTACGCAGACAGGATCCGTCGGCCGCGTAACCGTAGATTCAACTATCAATCTTGGTTTTTCCGAAACCGTCACCGCCAAAGATGCGTTGGTAGCGTACGGCGCGAGCGACAGCAGCGGCGGAGTGCTTGTAAGTTCATCAACAAATCAATTCGAGGATGTGGTCGATGGCGTCAAGCTCGAACTGCTCGGAACTTCAACCGCGCCAGTCACTGTTTCGGTAAACAAGAATACCGACACAATTGCCAAGCAGCTTAAGAGCGTGGTCGATCAGTACAACAAAGTTCGCGACAAAATCAAATCCGATGCCAGCTACGACGAATCGACCAAAACCGCCGGCGTTTTGTTTGGCTCTAGTTCTGTTTTGCGAGTTGACTCGGCCTTCGGCAAACTATTCACCAGTAGAGTATCTGGGGCGGGCTCGATCAATTCATTATCGCAATTGGGTGTCTCACTGAACGACCAAGGGCGTTTAGATTTTGACCAAAGTAAGCTCGATGCCGCGCTCGCTAATAATCCCGATGCAGTGCAAGATTTTTTCACAAAGCCCGACAGCGGGTTTTCAGCTCGAGCCAAGGTAGTTGCGGATTCTCTGACAGCCGTGAAAAATGGCGCACTGCTAAATCGATCCCAGTCTCTGCAGAACAAGATCGATCTAAACAATGGCCGGATCGTAAATCTCAACAAAACCCTTGAAAAACAGCGCACGCGTCTGCTGACTCAGTTCTACAATCTAGAGACTTCGATCAGCAAAATTCGTGGCAACCTCAACGCAATCAATAGTATCTCGACCAGCTTTAGCAGCTCTTCAAATACGGGGTAATCTTAGTGTGTCGGTCTCCGTTGTTGATAGCTTGGACGATCCAAGACTAGACGCTTATCGCGACATCCGTTCCCGCAATTGGACTTACGTCAGCCAACGGTTTATCGCCGAAGGTCCGCTTCTAACGCAGCGATTGCTTGCGAGCCGCTACCAAACCGAGTCTGTCTTGCTCGATCAGAAATTTGCGAACCAGTACCTAAGTTCGATACCTGAGTCGATCGAAGTTCTGTTGCTGAATCACGAACAAATCGAACAGATTCTCGGCTTCAACTTTCATCGTGGCGTGCTCGCCTGCGGCGTTAGACCAAAACAACTCGAGTTACGGCCAGATTTTGGCAACCCACCCGCCCTGAATGAGACAATCGTTGCAGCGGTTGGCGTTCAAGACCCAGAGAATCTAGGCAGCATCTTGCGTTGCTGCGCCGGATTTGGGATTCAGCGGGTGATTATCGGCCCTGGCACTGCCGATCCGCTGGCGCGTCGCGTTTTAAGAGTTTCGATGGGAACAGCATTACGCTTGCATCTGCTGCATTCAAAGAACATTGCTACCGATCTGGATTGGTTAAGAATTTCGTTCGGTATCACCAGTTACGCCACTAGCCTCCACGATGATTCTATACCCCTTGAGAAAACTCAAAGGTCTGGGCCCGTCCTGATTCTAGTCGGCAATGAACGATATGGCTTGCCAGAAGATGTTCAACGTGCGGCAGATCATTGCGTCCGAATCGATATGGAACTCGGCACCGATTCGCTCAACGTCAGCATGGCTAGCGGGATAGTCATGCATTACTTTTGCAGGATCGCTTGATTTACTCGATTGCCTTGATTTACTCGATTGCCCTGAGCGTCAGTTGTGACTCACTTTGCCTTGCGAGATGTTCGAGGAGATGGAGTAGCATGTGGGCGCGAACTTCATCTCGAACTTCAGGCAACTGTTTTGATCCCAATTCAACTTCCAGCAACGTTACAAGATGTACGCCCGTCGGAGTATGGATCGGTTGGCTGTAGCGGTTTGGTTCCATTTTCATTAGAGATGAAACAACAGTTGGTTCTAGATCGCCGGTTCCACGAGCCCACAGATCCTCTCGAACTCGAATCTGAACCGTATTTCCTTCGATCCGCTGGTCCTTCTGTAATTCTGCTGCCAGTTCTTTCCAGCTCAAATCGCCGGACATCATCTGACTTCGGAATTCCGATAGAGCCGCCGCCAACTTGTCGCGATGATTGGATTTGCCCGCCTTGGCTGCAATGTCAACTACGGAGACCTTGAAGCGAGTACCGTTAAATCGTTTTGGTTGATTCTCAAAGTGCTTGGCGACGTTTGCCTCAGTTAACTGTTGCTGTAAAAAGCGTTGCCATGACAATCGAAATGCCCAGTGATCGCGCAAATTCGCTTCGCTAATTCCTGCCTTGCTTGCCTCTTCGCGCAGCATCTCAGCGACAGTCGATTTCTCACCGTTCTTGGGTTGACCGTTTTCATCAAGCCAACGCTCGACATCCTCGCGACTCATCGCCAATTTTCGGCTTCGCAGAGTCTGCAAAGCTTGGCGCTGCTGCCCGAGCATGTAGATTGCCGATTGCATAATCGCAGTTGAAAATTCCTTCAACGGCTCGCCCCTGTCGTTCGCAGTGCGTCCTAGTTGAAAATCGATATCGCGGTCGGTGATCGTTTGCTCGCCGAGCATAGCGACCACTTTAGCATTGTCCTGCACATAAACAGGGCAGTTCCAAGTCAAGGCCATGACAATCGCTAAGATTCTTGAGCAAAAAATGGTCATGGCAACTCGATATCTTGAAGTTCATACTTGACGGTTTGCTTCGTGATCGTCCCCGGTGATTCGTATATAAATTGGTATTCATCGGGATTGCCATTGATCTGAAACAAGAATGCGATCCCGACAGAATTGGAAGTGACTCCATAGGTTTGGAAGCCAACGTTTTCCATTCGTCGCTCCTTTGGGTCTAGCATATAGGCTTCGTTGGAGAGTATCCACCCTCGAAAAGAATCGAGAGCGCCTTGGTCATTGCCGATTTCAACGAGGACTCGCATTTCGAATACTTTTCCATTGGGACGCGCACCTTCCAGGGTGACAGTCGTTTCTCCAAACTTCTCCGACTGTCGAGCGCCTTTGCCAAATTTCTTGAAAATGTACTTATGCTTATCGCCCGGAATAGCAAAAACAAACTCACCGCTCAGTTTGCTCAGCTTGGTTGCTGTGCGTTGCGGGCGTTGCAACTGTAAATCGATCTGAGTGCTACAGCCGCCATTGTTGAGCGGCACTTCGGCAGAAGCTTCGGGGCTGGAAGATGCAAGTACTTTGCCGTCGTTCGACGTAGCTTGCAAGGATGCCATGGGAAGTTGCATAAAAATGGGCTTGAGTCTCGGTTCCCACGATACTATTAGCGACAAATCCAATTGCCCACCGAGTCGTGAATTGAAGGGCAAGCTGGATTGTATGGACGCAGCGTCAATGCGAAATGGCCCAGTCGAGTAGGACTTTGGCGAGTCGCCAGTTTCATCTTGACCGCCAGCCACCAACGATAGTCCATCACCGGCGGTAAAATTATTCACGCGCAGTTTGGTCTGCATCATCAGTTTATCCATGACTGACCAAAACGGACTGTCCGTTTCATTCAATTCCACTTCCAGGCTTTCAAAGGCATCCTCGCCTTCCAACATAATTTTGTTTCCAGTCTGTTTGGTTATGCTTTCGATGGCCGCCGTTAGGGACATCTTCCCGGAAAGCGTGACTTTTGAAAACTCAAAGTAGTTTTCGATTTCAACTGTTTGCAACTGTTGGCGAATACGTTGCAAGCGTATTTTCATTTCGCCCGATGTATTGGCATCGATTTCAGGTAAGAAGCTTAAAATCGATTCTCCCAATTCAATTAAGCTTTTTTCGGCTTCATCGCGTTCCTTGAGACTCTTAGCGTCCAACTCACGAAGCAACCTCCGCACTTCATCGAGTGAGGCTTTCGGCCGCTCTTTGGGTTTCTCTTGACTCGCTTCCGGCTGGGTTCCTGCATCTTGCGCTACAAGTCGGTCGTCAACCGATCCGATCGCAATTGAGAAAACGCACAGCATTTTGCACCACAGCGCACTCGTAGAGCCCGCATTGCAATTTAACATAGTCGCACAATCGTTAAGGAAGGAATATTCGTTTTGCCTAAACGCTCAGCTACTATAATACAGCGCCCGCCAACTAGGTGGCTACTGTCGCAGCGACATAGATTTGTATTGCGACTGTTGGCCTAACTTAGGAAGCGAATTGATGCGATCAAAACTTTCAAATGTCTGTCTTGGGCTATTTCTAGGAAGCCTACTGCTGCAGGCGGTCCTAGGCATTGCACAGTCCCCGCCGGGCGGTAGGCCCCCAATGCTTCAGATCCAGACGCAATCTGCCGAGCAAATCGTTGGGCTGCCGATTCACTGGAGTGATATTGACGCGGTGTTGCTCGAACCGACTGGCCGAATGCACCATCTATCGCAGTCCGATATTGCCTCGCACAAGTTACTTGAACGCGCATTCCAACCGCAATCCACTATCGAATCCAGTCGCCTTTTACAGCAAGAGCTTGGGCCAAATTTTGAAGTCCTAATCCAGGGCCCCTACGTCGTCGCTGCTCCGAAAAATCGTGCGGCACGTTGGCGCGATCGCTTTCAGTCGTTGCTCGCAGGTTACATTCGCTACTTCGAAGTCCGCGGATGGCCATTGCGTCAACCAGACTTTCCTCTTGTGGTAGTGGTCCTCCCCGATCGCATTGCTTTTCAGCGTTTTCTGAGTCGCGAGAGCGCCCGGCCGCCAAGTAATGTAGTGGGCAGTTATTTTACACAGTCGAATCGTTGCGTGCTCTATGAGCTAGACGGTGCGGTCGGTGTCGACTGGAATGAAACTGAAGCCACAATCGTGCATGAGGCCGTTCACCAGATTGCATTCAATACGGGTGTTCATGAACGACTCGCGACGAATCCTCTGTGGCTCGTCGAGGGATTTGCAACCATGTTCGAACAACCCGCGGTTTACGACTTGCGTGTGAATCACAGCAACCTCGAGTCACGTATGCTCGCCAGCAAAGTGCAGCAAATTCAGCCGATTTTGCGCGAGCCGGGTGCTCTCGAATCGCGGCTTCGAAGCCTGATCGAATCAGATAGCCTATTTCAACAAGAAGCACTTACCGCGTACACAGTCGCATGGGCTCTGACGTTCTATTTGTCTGAACGGATGCCCAGCGAGTTCGCGGGGTACCTGAAGCTGCAAAGGAAGCGTGATTTCGGAGGCTACTCAGCGGCCTCACGCACTAAAGACTTTCGCAAAGCTTTTCAAGTAGAGCCAGCCGCATTAGCGCTTCAAATTCAGCGTCTGTTGCAGAAGTAAAAGTGGGCCATGTGAGGATCAGTCACACTCCGGCAGCTTTGGCACATTAGCGACAACAATTGGGTAGGACCAATGGTTTACAAACTCATCTACTTCGGTTCACTGGCGAGCCAGTGGCAACACGAAATTCAAAATCGCACGGCTTGCAAAGCTACTTCTCAGGCTAGAAGCCTAAGCTACTTTTCAGGCTGGAAGCTTAAGCTACTTATTGGGTGACGAATTCGGTAACGAGGGAAAGCTCTTTGAGATGCCGAATTACCGACAAGAACTTGAGCTCATTGAACGGCTTGCGAATGTAGTTGGTCACGCCCAACGCTTCGCATTGTTGTTGATCTTCGCCATCATCGCTGCTCGTTAAAACGACTACGGGAATGTTCTTCAGAACCCGCTCCGCGCGCAGCTCTCGAAGCACAGCGACTCCATCGACGTGGGGCAGTATCAGATCCAGCAAAATCACGTCGGGTCTGGGAGCGCGGGCGAAGACCCCTTGCCGATTCAAGAAACCCATCGCTTCACCGCCGTCGCGAAAGAGGCTCAAGCGATGATATATACCACAACGTTTTAACGCCTCAATCGTCAGACGAGCGTCAAGCAAGCTGTCTTCTACCAGCATGATCTCAAGAACGCGGCCGGTACTTTCGGAGGTCACCATTGACATATTTTGCTCGCTGAGTGCAAATCAATTACCAAATCGTCCGACGCCTAGTTCGTAACGGATTAAATCCGATTCGTGTTTCTCGTGAGCATCTAAGGCAGCGAGAAATTGTTTGCACACAATAATGAGGGAAGCATAATCGTGAGTGATTGTGCCACGATACTGAGCCTCCTCGGCGCTCTCGGAGATCTCATGCAAGTGCAAGTAAAGTTCGCGATGCTGGCGCTTGGCTTCATCCGCTTTACGCGCAGAAACAGAACCAGTACAGATGCCTTCAATGTAGCCGTAGGTTTCTTCAAGTGAAAATTCCAGCGCCATGGAATCTCGGAGTTCGCTAAGCAAACGAACTAATTTCGCTGCTTGTTCAAAAACGTCCGCGTTTTGACTTAACAATCGCTTGAAGTCATGCACGTTTTGCCAGAATTGAAGATTCGAGTCCTTCACCTCCTGCAAAAATGCCGCGTTAACCATCGTTGTGGTTACAGAGGAAGTGCTGATACCCATTTTTGACCCCTCCTACATAGACGTTGATTTCTAAAACGAGATGGTCCCGTTTAAAAACAGGTTGCCCAATTTCAGACCGACCGCAAGTTCAGTGAAAGGAAAAGTCTAAATTGGTCAGGCATTTTGAATTACAGCCCGATTTCACAGAACTCGTTACCCTCTATTTTAGCGGTATAGGCGGTCATTAAACAACTACCTTATTGCTTTTGTGGAAAGTATGTCACAATGACAAGGGATTGCAAGCATTTCGTCAGTTGGACCGGCCTGCGTAAGTGTTGCTTGCTAAACGATTTGAGTTCACATTGACTATACATACTACTAAATTCCAAAATTCTCCTGGCGAATTCTCGTCGATCGCTTTAACGATGCTCCTTCATGCGTTGCACGAGCCGAATCGACCCGCCTTCTGCCAGAGGTTCGCCGATGCAGTCCCTCCAGGTGAAAAAACCGCGCAACACTGGTTTAGTTGGGGCCAGATTGCGAATTGGGTTTGTGACGCTTGCGTTGCAGTTGAATCAGCAAACCTACCGATTGGCGCGCACGTTGCTACCGTTGAGAAAAATTCGGTGGAATGGTTTGTTCTTGACTTCGCATGCCAGGTTCTAGGGCTTGTTCATGTTGCCATTGACCATCGATGGCCCGATCCGATGGTCGCAGGCTTGATTGAACAGAGTCATTCACAATTGGTTTACAACCCGCGACGGGAAACTGAAGCCCGGTCTGCGCCATCGAAGCGTGTCATCGCGTTGGACTGGCAACTGAACTTGCATATGCCCACAATTCCTAGCGGTGAACTGGGTAGACTGATCGAACGTGCAATGTCAATCTCTAGCCACCAGCCGGCTCAAATGCTCTTCACATCTGGAACCTCGGGTGAACCGAAGGGCGTGCTCCTTTCTCATCGCAATTTAGTTTCCAATGCGTTTGCCAAATTGGGCGCTGCTCCACAATCTGAGCAGGACCTACGGCTGAACATTCTTCCTTTCTGCCACGCATATGCTCGAACTTGCGAATTGTCGACTTGGATACTTAGCAATTCTCGTTTTGCGATCGCCCGCGATTGGGACGATTTCCTTCGACAAGCGGGCGATTTGCAACCAACGCTGATCAACCTAGTTCCGCATTTAGCGAACAAGTTATTGCACCAAGAAAAAAGCAAACAGCGGCTTGCGTCCTATAAAGTTGCCTCTAGGCTAGGTGGCAACGTAAGGCTGCTGCAAGTTGGAGGGGCACCGATCTCCGACGAGTTGTGGTATGAGCTTGAGAAGTCAGGACTACCACCGCTTCAA
The DNA here is from genome assembly GCA_031398555.1 of Planctomycetia bacterium. Classification (GTDB taxonomy): domain Bacteria; phylum Planctomycetota; class Planctomycetia; order Pirellulales; family Pirellulaceae; genus Aureliella. The sequence goes on from JANNNN010000683.1 coordinate 10,472, forward strand.
GGTTACGGACTGACCGAGGCTTCACCCGTGGTGTGCTCGAATCGTGCAGGACTACAACGTCCTGGTACAATCGGACCGCCTGTTGAGGGTGTCGAATTGCGAGTGGATCCAGGGGGGCAACTATGGGTACGCGGGGATGGCGTCATGCTGGGATATTACAGCGATCCAGCAGCAACTCAGACACGGATTCAAGATGGATGGTTAGCGACCGGCGACTTGGTCGAGCGCGACGAGCTTGGCCACTATCGTCTTCGGGGAAGAATCTCTGAGTTCATTGTACTCAGCACGGGCCACAAAGTTTCACCTGAGTTGATTGAAACTCGACTTGAGAGTCTCAAGTGGGTTGATCGAGTTCTACTGGCGGGAGAGAACCGACCGTACGTAGTGGCCTTGATTTGGCCCGCTTGGTCAGACCTGTCGCCCGCGTTTTTTGTGGGCGATTCACCTGATCGCGACTCACTAAACCTCGCAGTTTTCCACGAGCAGTTAGCGAATCAAATCCCCTACACTTCGTCGGATATGCCCGAATATGGGTATCCACGTAAGTTCATCGTTGTCGCGGATTCAATCGATCCCTCGCTGGTAACGCCAAAGGGAAGCCTGCGCCGTAAAATGGTTATCTCTCGCTATTGCTCCCAGATCGACGCAGCGTACTCTGCACCTTCCAATAACGGCGAAACTTGAACGAAGTACAGTCGAATGAAAAGTTGAAGCGTGGTAGGCTTACACAACTAATTTCTCAGTCGCATCAATATTCCGAAACAACAGGTTTAAGTGTATGAACACTGCCAGTTATGATCAGCCGATAACTTGTTCCGCCGGTCGAGCTATCAAGTCAATTTTCAACGGCCCCAACTGGCAGATGAATCTACTTTGGTTGACATTGGCCGCAGTGTTGCAGTCGTTCATCGTAGGCTCCATCTTTCTGTTTGGCTATGGAGCCAGCTTACTAAGAGCTCGCGCCGGTTTGCCTGACCGAAACAGTCCTGATATCGATTCAAATCGACTTGGGGACTACTTCATGCTGGGGTTGTGGCCATTCTTAGTCTATTTAGTTGCTTCAATGGTCCTTTCGGTCATTATCATGATTCCGCTCATGATTTGCTTGGTAATCTTAATGGTGATCGCTTCGCAGATGGGAGATGCGGGCGGGATTGTAGTAACGATCTTCTCGATGCTCTTGTTCTTTGTTGTGAGCATTCCAATGGCGATTTTGCTTGGGCCGATTGCTATTCGCGCAATGATATGCCAGGATTTTCAGAAGTCATTCGATATTGGATGGTGTGTCAGCTTTATCAAACTGACCTTCCGCGAAGTTGCAATTTCCACCCTTCTTTTCCTTGTTATGGGAACCGGAATCTATTTGGCTGGCTTTGCGATGTTCTGCGTCGGGATATTCCCGGCTATCGGTTTGTTGAGTGGAGCAGCCATGCATTTGCTATCCCAGTGGTACGAACTTTTCCTAAGTAGAGGTGGCGAACCTGTCCAACCCGGTGGTGACTCAATTGTCGATGCAAGTTTGGTCTGATGGAGTTCTTGGGCTATAATTCGAACAATTCATTCCAATCCTGCTTCAATTCGAGGTCTAGAAAATGTGTGCAGCCGTTAAGTCTGTGAATGAGAACAGACCTAAGGCAAAGTCGTTGCTTGGGTTCGACATTCTTTTCTGTATCGTTCCGTTGTTACTTCTGTCACCGCTGTTAGGTCCGGAGTTTCAGTATCTTTGGCGGCGCAGGGAAATGAACTTTTTCCCCATTCCAATTTTGATCGTCGCCGGTTTTGCTATTTGGCATTTAAGGTCGCCTCGATCGGACCAGCCTTTGCGAGTATTGCTGGCTCGCGGGCTATTTTGGGTTGCGGTGGGTGTTTTTGGCGCTGCGGTGTGGAGATCGTCGCCCTTTCTATCGCATGTAAGTTTCGTAGTGCTGTTTTTGGGCTGGGCAATTGAGAGATTAGGGTCCGTCGCGTGGCCTCGAATTGTCGGTTGGGCCGCACTGCTGACGACTTCAATACGTTTACCAGGCGAACTTCCTTCGAGGCTGCAAGATTGGCTTGTTGAGCAGAGTACCGCGATGCTTGGATTTATTTTAGACGGATTGTCTATCCCACATTTGATACTCGCTGACACGTTCAAGATGCGTGGCCTTGGCTTTTCGTTAAGCGAATGTTGTAGTAGTGTCTATAGCATCTATGCGCTCACGAGCGCGGTGATATTGATCCAGCTACTGACTCATCGCAGTCTACTGGTTGCAATCGTTTCTTTTGTGACGGTGCCATTCTGGGCAATTGTTCAGCAAGTTTTACTACTGCTGGCAATCGTCTTATTAAAACAATTCGGCGGACGCGACGCGTCGCTGGGGCTAGATCGCGCATTAATTGAGTTAGGTGTGTTTATCGTTGTGCTAAGTTGTTGCTGGGCTACGACATGGTTTTTGGCCAAGATTTCGCTCCCGGTGCCTGCCGCCGACAGTCAATTTGAACCGGAATTCCTGCTCCTGAATTCAATTGCATGCTGGCCGCAACCCGACCCGTTCGCCGAAGGTGGACCGCAACCTCAGCCTTCAGAAACCTTGCAGCAACGCTCGATGACGATCAGTCATTTGGTGCAACGAGTTTCTTGGATGGGTGCGGTCGGCGTGATCGTGCTTGGTGTGTTTTCCATGCATCAAGTGGTGTATGGAAAGGTCGCTGAACCAACCGGTCTACCGCCGATTCGTGCGCAGCAGCTTGCAAGCACGAAGTGGAAGGAATTTTTCCCAGAAGTTTTCGACCAGTGGAGACGGATGGATGCAACGCATGAAGTTCGACGGGTTGATGGTGGTGATCAAGCGATCATTAATTGGCGCTTTGGATGGCAAGGGCAAATCGTGCAGTTGAGCGTGACACTTTCTTTCAATGGCCACCCTCGCTTGGCGCAACAGTATGAAGCGCAGGGATGGAAAGTGCTTCAGGAACAAGCCAAACAATTCGTGCCCGTAGGGTCTAAATCGGATAAGTCGACGCCTGGAGAAAATCCTCAGCCTGCTCAAGATGCGATCGAGACTTGGACTGAGCTAAGTATTGCAAACGAACTTGGCGGGCAGGCTTACGCGCTAGTGGCTTACCATGCACTGCAAAAGCAGTCGTCAACGGCGAGTCAGCAAATTGACTCTGTAAAATGTCCTATGGAATATCAAGTGATTTTGTTCTGTGAATCGGGCGAAGCGTTAACCGCACTACAGCTTTCAGAGCTTTACAGTGGATTTCAAAAAGCCAATGAGCACTTGCGAACAGAAGTTGAACCGCAATTGCATGAATTGGTAGGAGCCGCTCCATGAGTGAAGACGATCTCGAGGATTCCCACGATCCAGTAGCTGAACAATCGCGATTGACGGACATGCTGACCCACCCGTTTCGCACTGCACAAGGGATCGTTGAGTACGGATTGGCTTGGATGTACACGCGGCAGTGGTTCGCAGTACTCGGCTTTCTGCCTGTGGTATTGATTGTGTTGGTGCTTGGAGGATTGACAATTTTCGGATGGTCAATCGACAAAAACACGCTCGTGCAGCGTTACGCGATGTGGAGTGAAAAGGAACTCGGTGAAGATAGCGATTCTATAAATGCAGTGGCTTCGAATCCCCAAACGGACGAACTGATGAAAGTAGAAGGGGTATCAGAGTTCGGCGAGATGCTCTTGAGCCGAGTCCTTCAGCTTGAAAAATCCGATACTCGCTCGCGTTACCTGGTCGCGTTGCAGATCGACAATCGCGGGCGTCGCGGACAAGCTCGGCAACTCATGCGGCAGATCGCACCAGCTCGCAACAGTGGCTTTGCACCAGCTCACGCCTGGCTGTCAATCGACCGGATACAGCAAGGACCGATTCGCGACAATGCTTCCAAGACGATTCTGTTAAATGATCTTGAAGTCGCAGCAACTTGGCCGGGGACAGGCACCAAGTTACGAGAAGTACTCGCTAGTTTGCTTGAGGCCGAGGGAAGAACGGGCGATGCGCTCAAGATCCTCCAAGCGACGGCTGAGATGGATGCAGGGGTTTTAGTACGGATTGTTGAAGTTGCCACGAAACACGGCAGAAAGCAGCCCGCTAC
>JANNNN010000733.1:0-2334 GCA_031398555.1 Planctomycetia bacterium
GCTGCGTTGCTGCTTGTGCAAACAATCCCGCCGTGCCGACCGCAGAATGCCTTCAGAGTCGCGGCAGAATTGATGTACGTCACGGGAATTAATTTCTCGGTGTCAATAACTTCGCCGAGCTGATCCCAGGCCGCTTCGACTTGACGGATGGCAGCCATATCGGCCATCGAACAACCAGCAGCCATGTCGGGCAGAATCACATTCACCCGCTCGTTTGTTCGCTCAGCCAATCTTGCGGGACTGTTGGCGAGAATGTCTGCCGTCTCTGCCATGAAGTGAACGCCACAGAAAATAATCGTCCGGCACTCGCCGCTCGACGCCGCCAATTGGCTCAGTTGATAGCTATCACCACGCAAATCCGAATGCTCGATCACATCGTCTTGTTGGTAATGGTGACCGAGGATCAGAAGTTTTTTACCCAGCTGAGCACGCCCAGCGGCGATTCGAGCGGAGAGTTCTTCATTTCCCAGCGTTTTGTAATCGCTGATCGGAAATTTTCCCGGTGATGAGGGGAGGATGGTCGCAATCGTCATATTGATCTCTGAAAAAGCAGCCGAATTCCAAAAGTGAGGCTAGTATGCAAAACTGGCTAACTTACCTAACAAGCTGAATTTTATCAAAGCTTAACCAAACGGCACGTCGATACCTTTCGAAGATCGGAAATTTCCTCGTTGATCAAAATTTTTCGGAGTAGCTGATTTCGAGAGAAACCAGTTACGCAGTGCGCTGTAGCTGGTTTCGTGAGAAACCGGACGTATGGGAGCGGGTCAGGTGCTTCATCCGGGTTGTTACAAACTCAGCTACGAAAAACGGGCGTTTTTCAAAGCTTTTGACAATACTTACGAGGCCTTTGAATGTCCAAGCAGATCAGCGAACAATATTGCCGCAGCGTGCTGCATGTGCAAGTCCCAGTCGTCGTAACGCTCGCCAGCAAACGCATGCCAATCGACCAAGTTTTAAAGCTTGTCCCCGGCATGATGATTCAATTCGAGAAACCTTGCGACAGTCCCATGATTTTGGAACTGGCTGGTGTGCCAATTGCGCAAGGCGAAGTTGTCAAAATTGGTGACAAATTCGGAATTCGAATCGGTGAAATAATTCGTCCGGGTGAGCGATTTATTGACGTCGACAGACTTCACTAAATGATTGTCAGGGCCATCAATCTCTAAAACTCTCTAAAACAGCCGACTGCCAGCGGTTGTGTCGTACAGGCGTCTTCTCGACCAGAGCGAAAGCAAATTGACCAAACTGCCTCGGCTGGTAACCTGACACGCACGCAAAACGTCAAGCTGACGCCGTCCGCTCTGACTTCGCTTAGCGGAGTCTGAAATTGCATTACGTCAGCCAGCTAAAAAAATCCGCCACGGTCGGCGGTCACCAGCCGGTCGAAAGGTAGCTCGCCGCAGCCCTATTCACGCACTCATTGGCTCATCATTTGCATGCCCACAGGTGTTGCGTAACTGCATTCTAAATGCTGAGTGAATAGTGTTTCCGTTAGGGATATGCGATGAGAACTATCTGCCTTCTACTGCTGTTTTTGAGTTTTGGATTGGTGCCTGTATATGCACGGGAATGGTCTGATAGTTCTGGTAACTTTAAAGTCGAAGCTGATTTAATCGCATTTGATGGCGAGTGGGTGGTGCTACGAGCAAAGGCGGGTCGGCTAATCGCACTGAAGCTTAGTGATTTGTCAAAAACCGATCTCGAGTATCTCAAGACGCCAGAGGTTTCTGTGTTTGAAAACTCCGCGCCCGTTCCGGAAGCCCCGACGGAATGGGGCTTGCAAAATGGTCAAGTCGTGCGAGGTGCGATTACTGGAGTTGGAATTCAACAAGTTGTTATCTTCCGTCGCGATTCAAAAACTCACATAAGCTTCGACGGTAAAGAACTAACTCACCCCATTTATAAAACTATTCTACCGGAGATAGTAAACCAAGTTGCGTCGACTTCCTTTAAGTCGCTTGAGGAACTCGACCGTCATCTAGCGACCCTTAAGCCCCCAAGTGTTAGCTATGCACTTCCAACTGTAAGGATTTCAGCGGACAAAGGCACAATTTGCATCCCCAATTTCCTGTTTAAGAAGGAAGAGCAAAAATATCTGTGGTCTGCGAGCGAACGGTTGAAGTCGTTGAATGAATCGGAACTGAGTTCAGTAGAGCGTGAAAAGATTGCTGCACGCGAAAATTTCTTAGCACGATCCTACGGACGCGGTCGTAACCTAGCCGCTAATGCACCAGTTGAGATTTCGCAAATGCAGCTTGAATTTCTGGCGAACGCTGCGCTCGTCGGAGCCCGCGCCGAGTTTTGGGAAGTAGTAATTGCTCCTCCAAATGC
>JANNNN010000766.1:0-2970 GCA_031398555.1 Planctomycetia bacterium
CGAGATAACTTGTTTATAGGCTTCCAGCGCATTGTTTGACTGGTTCAGCAATTCAAAGCACTTGGCGGTTTGCATAAGGGCTAGCGACGGCCATGGTTGCGACTCAGTTAGCAGAGTCACCGGCTTGTAGGCACTGATTGCCTCGCTCAGATTTTGCTCCATGAAAAAGGTCTCTCCGAGCATCCATTGAGCGCGGGCAGCGGCCGATGTGCTCTTGGCTGTAGCTGATTCTGTGATCGCTTTCAAATGAATTCGAGCTTGCTCGAATTCAACTTGCTGCATCGCAGCTCGAGCTAAGAGGTAATCCAATTCATGTAGGCGTTCGAAGCTGGCGAACCGCTTCTTGGCAACCTCTACCGCCGTCGTTAACTTTGCATAGTCCTTTGTTTTGAGCAGCAACTCACATTGGCGAAGCGCTACAGTAACTCCCCACTTGGGTTCATTCGACGTTTTCACTGCGTACTCAGTCAGCCATTGCAAGTCCGTGAGGGCAGCGGAATTTTTGCCTGCTTGCGAGGCGGCCTCAGCACGACTGAATCGGACTGCGATTTGGTGCGTATCGTCCATCCTTGCTAGTTCTTCATCGCTCGGGAGCACTTCGAGAGCGCGAACCGCGCGGCCTTGCGCCAGTTCGATTTCGGACCACAGCATCCGTAAACGACAATCGTTAGCCGCGCCGAGTCCGTGATAAAGTCCTTTCGAATCAACAATTGGGCGAAGCAGTTTTGCAGCCGTTTCGAATTCGCGATCTTGCAACGAGTATGCTGCCATCTCCAGCCTTGCGAGGGATTGACTGAGGGTTGTAAGCTCACTTTCGATCAGAGCTTGCAGAATTGTTTTAGTTTGCGAGTGATCGCCAAGTTGTTGATAGATCATCGCAACAAGCAACTGCGTTTCATCGGACGCATCCGTTATGAATTCGGTGAGTGCACCGAGCTGATCGGCGGCGGAATCCAGCTGTCCCGTTTCAATCAAACGCTTCGCAAGTTCAATGCGAGAGTCGACGATCAGTTCTCGAAATTGTATTTTCTCGCTGGTCAACTTCTCAGCGGTTTCATATCGCGATTCGAGGTTTTTTGTTAGCGCTTTCAGCGATTCAATGGATGCTGAATCGTCACTAATTCGTTTGACCGCTTGCAGCCAGACTCGCAGGTGGTGCGCGTCGAGATTGGCGTCTAGTTGGGTGGACTTGGATTCTATTGCGATGCGATTGGACCATTTTTCCAACAGCGCAGTTGCGTCTCTCTCACGATCGGCGGACACATAGCACTCGGCCAAGTGGACAGCGGCGATGCAAGCCAAGGTGGAGGTCGGTTGATCTTCAATTAATTGCTCTAGCGGCGTGATTGCTGCGTGCGAGTCGGCAGACGCAATCGCTTTAGCAGCTTTTTCATAAAGTTGCCGCGACGATTTCGAATCAGGTTTAGCCGGCGCAGTCTGCATGACGGCGTTCAGCGTTATGCAAATGCTAATGAGAAGCTTGAACACACGAGCCTCCATGCTCGAAATAGAAATTCACCCGTGGGTTTTAACGGTCTGCCCCAAACGTAACAAGAGAAGAACTGTAGAGTTCGATCGCGCCGATCGCGTAGCTGGTTTCGTAAGAAACCGGAGGGACGGAAGAAAATGACTCGGGCGCACCCGGTTTCTAACAAAACCAGCTACATTCTCTAATTTCCGATTTGGCGGCACCCCAAAATAAAAGTTTGTTTGCATGCATCCACTGATTGAAGTTTGCGTTGAAAGCATTGAAGGCGCCAAGATTGCTATCAATGCCGGGGCTGATCGGTTGGAACTGAACGCCAGATTAGATCTCGATGGCTTGACGCCTGCTTTAGAAGATCTGGTCGCGGTTAGGCAGTTAACCTCGATTGCCGTAATCGCGATGTTGCGGCCGCATGCGAACAGCTTTGTCTACGATCGCGAAACACAGTTGTTGATGCTGCGCGATTTAGAGCGTTTGCTCGCAAGCGAAGCGGACGGAGTTGCCGTGGGGGGGCTGAACGAATCGGGGGAGATCGATATGGGACTGATGGCGGAGCTTCGTAAGAATTCGGCGAGCAAAATCCTCGTCATGCACCGCGCCTTCGATCAACTATGCGATCAAGCCTGTGGACTTGAACTACTGATTGACCTTGGTATCGATCGTGTACTGACTTCGGGCGGGGAGCCAACTGCTGAAGCTGGCATCGAGCAACTTCGGCGACTGGTTATTCAAAGCCGCGGAAGAATTGAGATACTGCCGGGCGCGGGGATCTGTCCAAGTAACGCCCTTGCGATAATTAGGGCGACGGGTTGCAACCAGCTTCACGGAACTTTCAAGCAAGTTTTGGCCGGGCGTATTCTGCCTGATCCGATTGCCATTGCCGAGCTTAAAAGCATGTAAAACATGACCTGTTCGATCGCCGTCTGGTTGCGTTCGACCGGGAGAACGAGGCTTCTGCCGAGCTGCTTGGGTGCGGGAGTGGACGTTCACAAGTACATTGTCGTCGACGGATTGTGTCCGAGAAAGCCTCGGCAGATCCTTGGGGACTCTCTGGTCGGGTGAGCCAACATGCCGGGCCCGATCAACTATACTATAGGTAGACGCAATTCTGACCGCTTAACCCCTCCTGCAAACCTCCCCATAATCCGCTCGCCATAAAAAGTATCCACGATGACCGCTTTCAATCGCCTGGCAACATTTTGGAGCAATTCCTATTTAGTAACTGTCGCGATTGTTGCTTGTGGTATTACTAGGCCTGCGATGGCCGACGATACGCTGCAATTCAATCGCGATATTCGACCGATACTCTCGTCGACCTGCTGGCGGTGCCACGGATTGGATGAGAAAGCTCGCCAAGGAGAACTGAGGCTTGATACGTCAGCAGGAGCGTTTACACCGAGGGGCGACGACAAAGTAGCGGCGATCGTGACGGGTAAGCCCGATGACAGCCAACTGTGGCAACGCATCACTTCGACCGATCCCGA
>JANNNN010000791.1:0-8993 GCA_031398555.1 Planctomycetia bacterium
GGATGAAGCGAAAGTTTTTTACCACTATTACCTGACGCGCGACGGGTGGTCTCAATCTTTCGATGTCGCCCGTGCCCCTGATGCAATGAATTTCACCAAGCAAGGGTTTGCACTCGGAATTTATTTATCACAAGATGCTGATGGGGCAACTCAAGTCAACCTAAACACTTCGGGCAACGTTGACCTGCGTCGCTTGCCGAAGTTCGATGCCGTGCCCCCAGAGATCGTCTACGAGGCGGAAAACACCGTGATGTACCGCGTCAAAGCAAATTTACTGGACATCGAAACAACACTGATTCGAAAGCTCTACGATGCAGGGTGGACGTCTTACGCACGGCTGAACAGCTCAAAGAATGAACAAGTCGACGGTCGCGATATGCAGTTTGTGTGGGGAGCCACGACTCTCCGGGTTTCGATCGGGCGCCAGCCCGCCGATCCATCTTCATACCATATCAGCTACAGTAAATTCCTGACAACTAAGTCACTGCCAATTCCCCAGGACTCAGGCTTTATTGAATTCGATGGATCGACGAAACCGTTGATGGTTGCATCGACCGCGATGACGCTTGAGCAAACACGCGAATTCTACGACAAAGAGATGGCCGCGCAGGGATGGCTGCGTCGCGACTCCGGGAAGCAATTTAATGAAAAATCGGGTTGGATGGTTTTCATTCATGGCCAGTGCGATGTGATGATTGTCCTCGTAAAGCTCGAATCCGGTCGCACTCAAATTCGTGTTGGTGATGGCCTTGAAAATTCGTCTTGGCAGTTAAGAAAGGTAAAAGTTCCCGACCCGAAAGTTGCACTTGACGGTATCGAAGCTGCAGATATACCGGCCCTCAACGGCTGGTCGATCGTCAAATACGACGCGGAACAGAAACAAATCGACCTCGTGGCAAAAGACACGACTACATTTGCATTCGCAGCCGCCTACGGCAAAGAACTGGAGTCGCGAGGCTGGAAAACCGATGCCTCGGGCGTGAAGAGCGATGAGTATTTATTGACGAGTTTCCAAAAGGAGAAAGTTGAAATGACACTTCGAGCGACGCTTCGCGGTGGCGAAATTCAGGCCTCGATTTCTGGCGATGGTCTCCTTTGGACTAAGGCCCTCCCGGTTGCCAAGCAAGTCATCGCATACGAAACATGGTTGCGTATCCATCGCTACCCAGCGGGCTTGGACTTGCTCGATAAATATATCGCTGAGATGAAAGCGATCGGGAAAGAGTAGTTTGGCGGGTCGCTCTTGCCGAGTGCGACTACTGCACGGACTTTATTGTATGTCCAGCGCGCGGCAGGTTGCACTGAAGCGCATGAAAGAAATGCCTGCGAGCTGAGTCAGCAGGCAAGGCTTGCGAGAACAACAGAATGGTCGCACCTGGCAGAACACGACCCACGATACGATGCGACCTATAGCTAGTTACTTCTGCATCAACCAAGCAGCCAACGATAGCAACCAAATCGAAGACAGGATGATTACTGAAGCGAGAGTTAAGCGCACCCAAAGTTTGGTCGATGGATGTGTCCACATCTCTGCCTCAGTTGGCTTCACAATCGCTTGAAGAAATCGCTGCCTATGTTGTGGGTCTTCCATCAGCGCAGCTCGGGCTGGTTCGATGAGTCCGTATTGAACTACAAATTCAAGTGCCCCATAGATGCGGTGCTTACGTCCAACTGGATCCACTCCAGAGGCCTCGAAGAACCAGACTTGCCGACCGTACTGGTACTCGGACTCTTCGCAGAGGTGTACACAACGAACCGATTCGATTCGCGACTGCTCTGGGCAATATTCTTTGCGAGTAAGCGTATTGCGAGCTTGGTAATTTACAGCTTGCCAAACTTCTTTGGAGAATTGGTAGTAACTGGCGTCTGGCGACATTATGCGATCCTGCACAAGCTAGCCCAAAATATCCTTTGCAGTCGATAATACATTATATCGACCGCCAACCTTATTTCATCTAGGAAACTCCGCCTGAGTCTCATCACTCACAAGGCAATTGATATCTTACAACTCATTCGGCACACGTATGGGCTGTTTTGCAACGTAGTTCTGATATCTGCGAGAGTACGTCAACATCATTTTTTCGTAGTGAAATCTGCGAAAAAAATGCAGAACTAAAAAGCTACCGTAAGCTTTCAACCTGTGTCTTTCCGACTGGACGAAGTTATTATAGCAAACTGTAAAGCCTGTAAAAGCCCATTTAGTGAATAAAATGCGCTCTGCAGTGGCGACAGTGCGACTTTACACGCCGCTAGCGAACTCCATGAATCTGAGCGGATCTTAATGTTTTTACTGGCGATCGAATAAACTTGTACGAATCTCTGACACAAATGATGCCTGCTGTGCCATGGCCCGCCGGAATTGATCTTGGCTGAGGACGTAGAGCAGTGTGTCCGTAACCGCTTCGACGCTTGCATTTCGAGGTTGGCCAGTCAAAAGCGCCATTTCGCCGAAGAAATCACCTTCGCGCAGAATTGCCAACTCTTTCTGCTCCGAGCCGCGGCGAACGCGAACTTCTCCCTGACGAATCAAATAGAACTTTTCGCCCGCATCGCCTTCGCGAATAATATTTTTTCCGGCTTGGACAGTCTCGGTCAACAAGTGGTCGGACATTTCAGCCAGACTGCGTGGCGTTAAATGCTTGAACACGTCGCAACGAACTAACATTTGGCTGACGATCGCTGCCTCTTGCACAAGCACGTCACTGCGTATCCGTCCGTCAACCAAGTTCACGATTCGATCTGCGACGTCCAAAATTCGATTGTCGTGAGTCACAATAATTATTGTCACTTGCTCTTGCTTGGCCATCTGCCGGAAAAGCTCGACTACCGTTCGACCGCTCTGTTCATCCAGCGCCGCGGTCGGCTCATCAGCTAAAACCAATCGAGGCTTATGCACCAACCCGCGGGCGATGGCGACACGTTGTTTTTGCCCGCCAGAAAGTTGCTTGGGTTTGTGATCAGTTCGGTGCCCGAGCCCAACTGCTTCGAGCATGGCCTTAGCGCGAGCGGTTTGATCGCCGGGGCGCGAGTGTGGGTCGGCTAACTCGAGCGCCATTCGAACATTTTGCGTGGCACTTAGCGAATCGAAGAGATTGTGTGCCTGAAATATAAAGCCGATCTCTTTACGAAGGTTTAACAAGTCGGAATGGGTGGCGCTTTGAAGCGGCCGTCCCAGTACTCGCAATTCGCCTTCTTGAACGCGCCGCAAGGTCCCGATAAGTGTCAGCAGCGTGGTTTTACCCGAACCACTTGGCCCCGTCATGATGATGATTTCACCCGGGTAAATCTCGAGCGAATTGTCGTAAAGAACTTGCTTCTTCAGTTCACCGACTCCGTAGAAATGCTGCAGCGCCCTCGCCGAAACAGCAGGGGACAGCCCGTCAAGGATTTTTCGTTTCCAATTTGGATCAAACCGAGTCGCTGGTGAGGCGGTTGCCAAATTTGCCATTCGGGGTTCCCGGTAGTTTTTCAAGTGTGCTTTGAAGTTCGTCGGCTAGTCGTCTTCGACGACCCTCCGCGCTGCGGTACCTAACCGTTAAATCCCGCTTAGTCAGCTTCCGCGCCAATGCAAACTCAGTCGGCACAGGTTACCCTGAGTCTAGACCAAAGTACCGGAGAACCGAAGTGCGTTCCGATTTTGACGTTCGACGCTGTCAATATGCTTGCATTGCCTGATTCGTCCGATGAATTCAAAGGCGCACCTTCGGCAAGAATTCAAAGGCGCACCTTTTGCAATTAGAATGAAAGCCTCGTGGAGCGTTTAAATTAGAATAGCCTCGTGGAGCATTTAACTTTAGTTGTGAGTAATTGTAGGCTGGGTGGCGCGCCTTTGAGTACTCGCAGGGCGTCGTGGGTTACGCTCGCGACGCGCCCTGCGAGTACTCAGTGACGTGCCACCCAGGATGAACTTTAACAACTTAACGCTCCAACCACGACTATCCCATTTTTCCATCTGACCGATTTGGAACCGAGCATGAATCGGCTTGCCGAACCTAAAAGCGACCGGATCCAGTGCCGCTACGGCCAGCACCTCTTCCCGCACCTCGATCTGCCTGCAATGTTGGTGGCTGGATTCCTGCTCGTAGCTCTAGGGGGCTGTAACTCGAGCAAATCCACTTCCGCAACTCGGCCCGTTGCCAAGGCCAAGCCACCAGCCACCCTAAGTTCAAAAATTGTCGCTCAAGGACAGATTCTGCCAAAAGGCGGGTTAATTCGATTGGCAGCGACGCCCGGCGACATTGTCGACCGCATCGATGTCGGCGTTGGAGACCCAGTTACCCGGGGTCGGCCGCTTATGACTATGCGCTCGCTAAAAGTTCACGAAGCTCGCCTGCAGGCTTTGCAAAGTCGCCTTCAGGACGCGAAGCAGCAGCAGGATAATGCCATCGAACAAGCCCGACTTCGATTAAAGGCGACTGAACTGAAGCTGGATCAGATCACCGTCCAAACCAAAGCTCTTGATCGTCAAGTAGATATTCTCAGGCTGGCTGAGAAACAGGTTACCGCATCTCAAAAAGTTTTTGAACAGCTGAGCTCGATCGCAAAAGACCCACTCACTCGGGATTTTGTGGGAACATTGCAACTCGAACAGCAACAGATCTTGGTCAATGACGCTCAACTGAAGTACCGTCAACAAGCGGAGAGTTTTCGCCGATCTAAAGAAGCAGCTGAATTTGAAAATGTTGCCGCTGAGCAAGAGCGTCGAACGGCGAATCTGGCGCTTCAGGTCGCGCAGTCTTCACTAGCCGTTGCATCGATTGAGTCCGAATTGAAAGCACTTGATGTCCAACAGCAGTCGTCGATCTTAGTTGCTCCTCAGGCCGCCGTCGTCGTAGCAATTAATGCGAGAGTTGGCGAAGCCGCGACGCAGTTTCCGCTGATTGAACTGGCCGATGAGTCGAAAGTAATTTGCGAAGTCGAAGTGGTCGAGACAGATGCCGCGCGGATTGCGCCAGGGCAGATTGCGAGAATATCCAGTCCCGCGTTGCCTACCGAACTACACGGCAAAGTATTGAACCGCGGGCCATTGGTCGGTCGTCCGCAGCTTGCTGTGGCGGATCCGTTGGCCAAAGCCGACTATCGTTCCGTCGTCGTAACCGTAGAAATTGACCCGCCCGATGTTCCTATCGCTTCAAAGTGGTTGCAATTGCAAGTAAGTGTTGAAATCGAAATCATCCCACTTAACTCATTAGGCACACCAGCATCGCCGGTCGCCGTGCCGCAACCATGAAGACTCCCCTCGGCCTTCTAAACCTTTGGCATCAACAAGCCAAAACACTCGTATCAATTGGAGGCGTCGCCTTCGCCCTCCTGCTCGTCTTCATGCAACTTGGTTTCATGGGAGCTGTTTCACACACCGCAACCAATGTGCTTGAGCATTTGCAGTTCGATGTGCTCGTTCGACCCCGGGACTACTTGCACCTCTACGAGCCGAGTCAGTTCGATCGAAAATGGCTTCAGGTAGCGGCAAGCACCCGCGGTGTAGTCACCGCCAAGCCGCTATGGATCACCATTCACAACTGGCGCAAATTGCCGACAGAACGTGAAAGTCATTCGTTGGAGTTTGAGTCCCAATATCTGCCAATCGCTGTCATGGCATTTGCGATACAAGATGAAGTGTTCAAGTTGGATGCGGTCATTTCTCAGCAGAATAAATTGAATAGTGGCTACGAAGTATTGCTAGACCAAAGCACGCAGAGAGACTACGGCCCATGGGATGGACAAATGTTTGGAGATTCTGACATTGATCGCGAAACGGAAATTGGTGGCCAAACGTTTTCAATAGGCGGTGTTTTCAACTTGGGGACTGGCCTAGCCGCCAACGCTGCCGCTATCGCAAGCCAGAAAGGGTTCGCACGCATCGTTGCCTGGGATAGCGATCAATACACTTCGCTAGGCCTCGTTGATGTTGATCCCGATGCCAAAATCGAAGATGTCGTCGTTGAAATGCGAAACCGTTTTCAAGTCGGCAGTCGCAACAGCCAGTCGACGGCGGTTGATGTTATGTCCCGACAGGAAGCTATGGACCAAGAACAATCGCGGTGGTTGTTTCAAACTCCGATCGGCATGATTTTTCAATTGGGAGTTGCGATTTCATTATTGGTCGGAGCAGCAATTGTCTATATGGTCCTCGCTACCGACGTTGCGAATCGATTGTCAGAGTATGCAACTTTGCTCGCGATGGGTTACTCACGCAAATATCTCGCTAGCATCGTGATGACTCAAGCAGTTACGCTTTGCTTCTGCGGTTTTTTAGTGGCGTGGGGTGGGGCAGAATTACTTTATCGACTGACTTCTTACCTCTCCGGCATTCCGGTTACTATGAATCTCATGCGAGTAGTTAACGTGCTAGCAATGGGATTGGTGATGTCCGGTTGCAGCGGACTGCTGGCTCTGCGAAAACTCTGGAAGGCCGAACCTGCGAGCCTGTTTTGAAAAGCATCGGGTATGCATCTTGCTCGCCATCGGCATAACGTAGTTCGGGATTTTTAATTCAGAATCGCAAGCTGGAAGCTTACGCCACTTATGCAAACTCCTCTGGCTTGGAAAAATTTGACTAGCAGCCCGAGCAAATGCCTGTTGGCGGCGACAGGCGTCGGCTTTGCTGTCGTCCTGATGTTCATGCAGATTGGATTTCGGAATGCGTTGCTTGATAGCAACGTGCAGATTTTTCAACTGTTTGACGCCGATCTGATTGTGATCAGTCGAGCTCGGTACAACGTTTCGGCAGAACAACGTTTCCCACGTCAACTGCTTGAACAAGCGACCGCGCAAGCTGGCGTTCGTTCAAGTGCTTCGGTGTACGTCGAACGCGCTACCGCTTCGGTACAGGTCGAAGGCGAGCGAGCTAGACCGATTCGTGTTATAGCCATGCAGCTTGCAAAGGATATTTTTGCCGAACCAGAGCTGTTCCAGGATCTTTCAGACGCCGACAAACGCAATGCAGCCCTCGTTGATCGCCGAAGCAGGAGTGAATACGGCTTTGGAACAACTTCCGAAAAGTTGGAGGGGCAACATGTTGAGCTAAACAAAAAGGGAGTTTCACTCACTGGACTGTTCACTCTTGGAACAGATTTCGCCCATGACGGGACGATCTTGATGAGTGAGCGGATGCTGCCCACTTTTTTTCCATGGCGCAGTCGAACCGGCAATCCGCTTGACGTGATTGACATCGGGCTTTTGCAGGCTCAAGACGGAACCGACTTGTTTGAGCTGCGCGATCGAATTCAAGCCCTAGCACCCAAGCAGATACAGGTCTACTTGACTCAGGATCTTATCAAGCAGGAATTGTTATTCTGGTCCCGAAATACTCCAATAGGCATCATCTTTGGCATTGGCACTATCATGGGGTTAGTTGTCGGTGCAATCATTTGTTATCAAATTCAATTCACCGACATCAGTGAGCATATGCCCGAGTTCGCGACGCTCAAGGCCATGGGATATCGTCCAAGCTATTTCTGGAGTTTGATTCTGTGCCAGTCGCTTTACCTAGCGTGTCTAGGTTTTGCACCGGGTGCGATCTTATCGTGGAGTCTCTATTGGCTGCTGGCTGAAGCCAGTGGATTGATCATGCGTATGACGCTCGATCGATTAGGTTTTGTATGGCTGCTTACAGTAAGCATGTGTGTGGTGAGCGGGATACTGGCGATTCGCAAGTTATTTCGAGCTGACCCAGCCAGTTTGTTTTAAGTCTTAATTTTCAAAGTTGGTCCTCGTTGATAACGGTGGTGCGAGGCTCCTGCCGAGCGTGTCTTGCCGTAAAAAGCAGTCATCCGTGTATTTGTTTACGCAGACTTGTGGCTCCCACCTTCCGCACTCCCCGCCGCTAACCCATGGTGCATTTATACGTCGGACCGCTAGGCTATCCGTGGGAGAACGCTCTTTTTATTCCCACGGATGACATGGTGGTCCCACCGATGGAAGAAAGTAACAGCTATTTGCTTTCACTCGGTATCGCTCGGATATGGCTGGTAAGTCAGCAAAAAAACGAGGAGGCTTTCACACAGATCGTTCATCCGCATACAGGTAGTTGATCTTGTTATTGCGACCCTGAGGTCACCAACCACGCAAGGCCTTGGCAGCAGCGCTGTGCTAGCTCTCCGCAGGCCTCGGCGAGTGCAATTTCGGCCAGTTTGGCTTCGAGTCGGCGTTCGACTTCGATGGCTTTAGCGCTCAGTAAGGAGGATTGGGCCAACACAAGGTCTGCCGGGCGACTATCACCTAACTCGGACAATCGCCTGAGTTGCTCCAACCGCTTGGTCCATGACGCGACTGTTTCTCTCGATAGTCCAATCCGCTGATAAGCCAACTCAAGTGCAATTGCTTTCTCCGATACCTCGCGGCGAATAGTGCTCGCTTGCGTTTCACAGGCTATTGCAATTGACTTTTTTAAGTTGTTGGTCAGCGCCGTGTTGTCCTCGTGCCCTAGCAAACGATTGATAAAGCAGCGTTTGGGCAAAGGCAAACTCGCCAAGCCTGTTGCGTTATTGACGATTGACGACAACATCGGTGCAGTGCCGCTGTTGATCTGTCGACTCAGACATTGAAGCGCTAACAGATCATGGCGATGGCTGACTGCGAATTGTTGAAGGTATTCGATGTCCAGCGTTTGTTCGCGAACTTCGAGCGGCTCGAGAGTGGATGCCTCCCAATCGAACTGAATATGCGTCGCTTCGTTTAACGATTCCTTCAACTGCCGGCCGCGTTGCTGCAGTTCAATTCGTTGCAAGTTTAAAGTAATCGCTTCTCGGTCGAAGGCAGTAAGGTCGACCGCGGCAGCTAAGCCCCTTTGCTGAATTGCCGACTGTCGCTCGCGCTGTTTTTGAAGTTCGGCTTCTGACAGGTCGACCAACTCAAGCTGTTCGTCAATAGCCGTTAGTGCGTAATAGGCCCGGAGCGCAATGGCCGCCGCTAGATCTTGTTGATGATCAGCTTGCAATTGCAGGAATTTGGCGATCGCACTGGCAGCTTGACGAGTGCAGTCATCTTCTTCG
>JANNNN010000815.1:0-4046 GCA_031398555.1 Planctomycetia bacterium
GAACTGCGCAGTCGTGTGGATGGCATTATTCAACTTTCCGTGCTGGAATATGCGCTTCGAATCCGTTACGACACAAAACCACCAAACATTGCTTCGTACTTGGAACTATGTGAAAGCGAACAAGAGCGTTTGGGTGGACTACTGCAACTGACCGAGTTGCGCATTGGCGACAGTCGCGAGAATACCGAGCAGAATTCGTTGCCGGTTAAGAGTGGTGATTCCACTGAGCCGGAGTACAGTAATGAGCAGCCGGTGGTGCTTGATCAGTTGCCCTGCAACCTTGGTTGTTTCCTCCTGATTCGTCAGTTGGGGAAAGGGGGAATGGGAAACGTTTACAGTGCGATCGATTTGCGAAGCACTGCGCACGTCGCTGTAAAAGTTATGCGGCATCTCGACTCTTGGAGTATCTATCGGTTTGTGGAAGAGTTCAGCTGGCTGTCGCAACTCAATCATCCGCACCTGGTCAAATTGTATGATGCGTTCAGCCAAGGAGACACTCGCTACTTTTCGATGGAACAGGTCGAAGGACTCACGATTCGAAATTGGTTTCAAACGCTAAGTCCGACGGACTCCAGCCGCTGGAATATGCTTCGTCAAGTGCTCGCCGAAACAGCTTCTGCAATTCGCTTCTTGCATGATTGTGACGTTATTCATCGCGATGTAAAACCTTCAAATTTAATGATTACGCCTAGTCGCCGGGCGATGCTATTAGATTTGGGCTTAGCAATGCGTTCAGGGAAATCTACCGCCGGCCTGCAGCTGGTTGATGGTTCAAAAATAGTCGGAACCATTCAGTATCTTCCCCCTGAAGCATTGCGAGGCGAAGCTCAAACTTTTGCGAGCGATTGGTATAGCTTTGGCGTCCTCATTTTCGAAACAATCACCAATTCATTTCCACCAATAGCCATTGACCCAAAAAATAAAGACGTTGCGCTCCGATACCAATTGAACGAAGTGGCCTTGAGAGCCAAACTCAAGGGATTTCCCGACGACTTAATCGGACTTTGCATCGATTTATTGTCCGTCGATGCTCGTTTGCGTCCCTTGGGTAACGAAATAATTCAACGTCTCGGCGCCGAGGACTCCCAGGCACTTTCTTTTGCCGCAGACACTCTCTGTCTTGGGCGCGATGATGTTCTAAAAGAAATTTCGTACTGGTATCTAGACCCCTTTCCTTCGCGCAAATTAATTCTGGTGCGCGGTGAATCGGGTATTGGCAAAACGACGGTACTGAAGCATTGGACTCGTACTCAGAAGCTCAACAACGAATCTACGCTGCTCCTTCACTTCTCATGCCACCTACAAGATCACACTCCGTTGCGAGCCTTAAACTTGTTGGCTCAGCAACTTGTGACTTTATTGCCTGAATTGCCGCGCGACCTTTGGGAAGATCTCACGGCATGCGAAGGTGCAGAGATTGTTTATGGATTTCCCCAGATGCAACAGTTGGTTGAGGCCAAACCTCGACAAAAGGACCCAACAATTGGTGTCCAGGAACTAGCGGCCCGTCGAGCAGCTGGTTTGCATGCACTGCTTTACTGGTTGCGAGAACTCAGTAAGCGATGCCCGGTGATCATCGTCATTGATGACGCACAGTGGGCCGACGCCGATAGTGGTCGGTTGCTCTCACAACTGTTCAGTCCCTCAAGTGGCTTTCAGGGCATGCTACTGGTGGCTGATCAAGGGCATTTGGTGAAATCGCCATTGGTCGAGTCGATGCTAAGTCTTGTGGGCGGCTTGTATGATCCTACTGTGATGCCGCTAGAGCTTAAGCCGCTCGAAAAGTCTGTCTGCGCGGAGCTACTCGAAAAATGGTCAACGGCGGTCGGAATACAGCTTCAACCTGATATTTACTCGGACCTTACAAGGCGTTCAGCCGGAAATCCATTCTTGCTCCGGGAGGTCCTATCGGCATACGTATGCCACGTGTCACAATTTGTACTCGACGATGATGCGTGGCTTAAAACGGCGCGAAATCAGGCCCGTGGAGGGCACTTGCGTAGTCGTTTTTCGTTGTTGCCGATCTCGATGGAGCGCGTTCTTCAATACTTGGCCATCGCTGATGAACCGCTCGGATTTCATCAGTTGCACACTGTCTCGAGAGTGCTACCGCACGAGTTGCTTCCACTCATCAATTATCTTGCATCGCAAGGTTGGATTCGGATCAATGGTGCTTCGCTAGACTCCGAATTGGAAATTGCTCACGACCGCTTCCGTGACGTGGTGTTGGATTCGATGCCCGAGGACCGGATCTATCGCCGGCACTATCGCATAGCGCGGACTTTGTCGAGCGAGTCGCCGCCACCCTGGTCACGTATTGCCCATCATTATTGGGAGGCCAAGCGATTTCGTGAAGCGGCAGCTTGCTACATGGAAGCCGCGCGAAGCTCCGCGCGAAGTAGCGCAAATATCGAAGCGCTTTGGTTTTTGGAACGAGCCTTTCACCCGAATGCAGATCGTTCGGCAATTGAACAGCGAAACGCATTGCGGTTACAAGCGGATTGCTTTGCAGCGAGCGGTAAAGCGACTGAAGCGATTGAGTCGTATCGTACATTGGCAACAAGCAGCGAAGATAAAGACGAGTCCCATCTACTAAACTGTCTAATGGGCGAACAATGGCTTTCGCAAGGTAAATTGAACGAAGGAATTCAGTGTCTCTCTGGAGCACTTGCGGATTTAGGCGTTAGCGCAAATATCGCAAGTTCTTGGTTTTCTTCAATGCGTTTGTGGATGGAAGCTCGTCAAGTGTCGGCTTCGTACAGCGGTATCCGCAGAAACGAAAGCGACTGCGAACCGTTCTCAGCGACTGAACAGTGTTTGAATAGAATTGGAACTACGCTAGTTTTTTTAGACATTGAACTTGGCAGTAATCTTATTATGGCCCTCGCCAACGCATCCGCCCATCGTGGCTCGGACAGCGATCGCGCCATCACAATGTTGCGGTGGGGAGCGCTCATCGCTCTTGGAAGCCAACGTACCCGATCTAAGGCCGCTAAGTGGATTCGCAGCGGCCGTCGGCTCGCGAAAATTTCGGGCAATGCCCAGGCCATTGCACTCGCCCAAGTTTGCACGTTTGTATGGCTGTTTGGCTTAGGTCGGTTTCAACGAGCTCAGATTCACGGGCTTAAGTCACTTAACTTTTACCGCGCTACAGGCCTAACGCATCAATGGGAGTATGGCTTCATTCAGTGGATGCTGTTGATTCAGAATTGGTACTCTTGCGAATTAAAATCGCTCATTGACGCCACTAAGGAGTTGCGGATTCAATGGCAAGACAATCGTGATGTAATGTGGAGCTTTTGGATTCATACCCACTCGGCTCATCTTGCTGATCTGATTGCTGATCAACCCGCAGAAGGCCGGAGGGCGATTTCCCTTGCTAAATCAGAGGTTCAGAATCAAGACTTCCAGTCGCCAAAGTATTTTTTATGGATATCTGAAATTCGCCAGGAACTATATGAGGGCAACATTGAACTGGCCCTTCGGATAAAAGACAAAGGCTTGAGTGGCTTCGCTGCAAGCCGATTGTATAGTCTGACACATTACATGTGGGTCGCAAACAGCCTTCGCGTATGCTGCTGTCTCGAACATGCCAAGTCGCACCCCGAATCAAAGGATGCTTCTCTCAAAGAAGCGAGCAGTATTTGCAAGCAATTGCGGAACATTCGAGACCCACTGCTTTCATTAGCCGCCGAAGCTCAGGAATTGGTCGTTAAGGCTGCACAGGGAAAGGTGGCGGCGCGTAGCCGATGGGCAGAAGTTATCGACGAACTACGTCGATCGGACATCGGTCTGTTCTCGCTCGCCGCTGCCTGGCATGCTTCCCTCCATTGGCCCGATTGCGATTTCATTGGGAATGGTACTACTGCCGAACGGCGATTTCGCGATCAAGGATGCGTTGCGCCCAAGAAGCTCATGCGAGTCATTCTTCCGTTGCCTTGAGGCAATGTGGAGGTTGCTTAATGCGATTCCTGCCGGAATACGTAAGGCGCATAAACAGGCTGGCCGCCTAGGCTGCGAGTGGACTACCAGATCACTTCCAGTAG
>JANNNN010000861.1:0-4047 GCA_031398555.1 Planctomycetia bacterium
TTCCGCGATGCGGGTTTGGGTTTGGACTATTCAGTCACGGCGACCGTCACTGCTTCAGTTTGAACACCCGTCGCTTCGGCAACCACGCCGCTGTGCATCGTCCAACCTTTCTTGACGTTCTCATCTTTAAGTGCTGCGTAAAGCGATTCAATCTGATCGACGGAGTTGCTGATTAGTACGTCGCGAGTCAGAGCGTCTTTGCGGTTAGGGCTGAAGTCGGTATAGTGAACGACGTAGGCAGGATATTCGTCGCTGATAGTCTCTTTGTTAGTCTTTAACAACATGAATTTGCGAACCATTGTTTCGCCTTTCAGTTGCTTAGTGAAAATCTCGCGACGCAGCACACTGGTCTTGGGAAACGCAAACTCGCGGGCGTCAACGTCAACTTGCAAGACTTCAACTCGATCGCTGATCTGCGAGATGCGAACATCGGCTGGATGAGCCTTCTTGTCGTCGCGAACGCGAATAAACTGCGGCGAAATTATGGTTGCGAGCGGCAAGCGGCGGACTACTTTGTAGCCAGGTTTGTCACCCTTCGCAAAGTCCAATACCATGCGATTAATCGAACCACCGCGAGTGTTCTGTGAAATGATGTCGAGGCAACTAATTTCGATCACAAGACTAGGCCGCACCATCTGATAGGCAACGTGATCGGAATTAACTTCCGCGTATTCGCTATCGACAATCTTGTCTTTGAGATCGCTTAACATTTGACGGCGCAGATCATCGCTGAAGCCACCGCCAACTCGTGAGAGAATATGGAACGTACCGTCAGGCCGCATGACGGCGAGCAACAGGTCGTGCAACATACCTTGGCGCTCGTCGGTCGACTCCGTGAAGCCGACGACCACCGCTTCGAGCGTATGACGCGGCTTGACTTTGAACATGCCAGCTTCGTCGCTGCGCACGACTAGGCCTTCAGCACCTTGTTGCTCGACCCATTCTTCAAACTGCTGATCTACTTCGGAAGGATCTTTTAGGAACTTGGCTTCGACAGGATGGGCTAACGTGCCGTCTCCAAAGATCTTTTGAATCGCTGTCCAAGTTTCCGGAAAATGCTCACTGCTTGGCGCTCCGTCGAGCGAGATGATATCAAAGATCGCGAATCGCAAACGTTCGAGATCAGCCATTGACTGCGGTTGTCGCGCAGTCGACACCACGTCGTGGACTCGCGGTCGACGTTCCGTATTTTCAACATACAACTCGCCGACAATCATCGCTTCCTTATGATCAGCGGCCATAAGTTGCTTGCGAACTTCCACTTGGAATGGCATGCCCATGCGAACCGTGCCGCCTGGATTAACCGTGAAGACTTCACCGTCGCGATAAACCAGGACTGTAAATTCCCCATCCACCTTGCGGCTGACGTGATAGGTCGCGGTGGGAATGCGTTCGCGAATACTGGGGCGGTCGAGTGGAATCATCTGACCACTAACGCGCCTACGGTAGTCTTGAACTTGCGGCAGAATTCCCGGATCGGCTAACATCGTAGCGGTCCCGACCGAGTAACCGCCAAGTTTCAATTCCATCCGAGCTTTGTCAATTAACTTGATCACGATGCGGCCTCCTCAGAATTCGTTTCGCCTTTGGGTTCGATTTCTGCAACTTTGGGAACTTTGAGTTCCAAGTTTGAGAAGTGCAGCACCAAGTAATACTTGTCCTCTTGAATCCGGCCTTCCAAGAATCCACGATAAGGTGTTCCGCCGCGACGCAGAATCAACGGCTGATTCGATTTCAGCCCAGCACCGAGCAACATGAGCGCGTTGCGTTCTTGAAGCTCTTTGGCCATGGCAAATAAGAAATCGTAAGTTAAGCCGTTGATGTGTTGGAGTTGCATCTTGCCCGAGAAAACGAACTTGCGAATGGCTTGCTCGCGAGGAATGAAGACGCCCGACCATCGCAACGGCAATTCACCGGCCAAATTGGTGTCGGCAAGTTTCCGTGGTCGACGTTCGCGGACTGTACCGTCGGCATTTCGAACGACTTCCCAAAATCGCACGTTGTGCACGATCTGTCGATTCTTGCCTACGTAAACTCGGGCGGTTTCTCGCAATAAACGACCCGCGTTGTCGAAATCGATCTCTGGATCACCATTGATTAACGCTGAGCTGACGGCCGTCAAATCGCCACTGGTTGCAATCAGTCCGTCGAGTTCATGGTCCATCGTTGACTTGATGAAGCGCACGCCACTGGCTTGGCGGCTTTGCTTATCGACCCAACGAATCTGCTTGCGCGATGCTACGCTGGAAGTAGCGATAACTGCGTCGCGACCGCTACTGTTACTGATATTGATTTCAGGCATAGGCTGGGGACTTGTGAGTAGGGTTTAGCTTTAGGCTGCAAGTGTTCTTGGATGAAAGCGAGGAGAATAGCGAGTTAAGACATAAAGCAAAACGCAAGCTGAAAGCTTACGCCACTAGATCATGTCGAAATCCATCATCTCGCCATCATCGATTTCTTCTTCGCTGGCTGGTTCGCTGACTGGTGAGGCGAGTCCAATGAAGTGGACGTTCGTGGGGTTGCCGATGGCAATCATGATTTCGCCAGCGTCATTGGCTAACAGGAAACCTGAGTCAGCTTCGTGGCCGCCTCGATAGCTATATGAAAATGTGAAGATGGTGCCGCGATCAAGTTCGGCTTTGAGGTCCGACAAATCATCCTGACTTTCGGCCGCGTAGACTAAACGAATATTGTGTTGCAGATAGTCGTCGATCGAACAGGTTTCAAAGAGCTTGATCGGAGCGCTAAATGACGATGGGACAGGCACGACCTCCTGGCCATCCAAGTCAACTGGCTTCAACTCGGATTTGTCGCACCAGTTCAGATCGACGTCCAGCCAGCCGAGGGCAGTCGAGCCGCGTCCGACCAGGGTTCGACCATCTTCTGCCAAAGTTGCCAGTTCGCAGCGGCCCCCTTTGTCGTCGACAACATCCAGCTCTTTATAACCGTACAAACGGCTGCGATCGATCTTGTTCATCTCGAGCGCTATCGACTTCTCGCCCAACTGGAATATAAGCGGTCTGGCCAAAATAGAAGCTCCACATGCAGGACTTGTCGACTTTTCCGGGGTTCCAGCAAGAATAACTGGGCCGATTGTCAAAATCCAAGTTTTTGTCAAACAAATAGCTGAAAACACCCAGTCGTGTTACAGATATTCGCATTGGACAAGCTTTTATGAAGAACGCTCGTTAGTGTCGCCTTTTGCTTCTGCGAAAGTAGCGGAAGCTAACGCTACTTTTGCGGAGCAAAAGGCGACACGGCGGCATTTTAATGTTGGCTGGATGGAATGCGCTGTTGCCGGGCAGGCAAAGATAGTGACAATACGCTGTGCGTTACGGGTACGCGGTGGAGGGCGGCCATCCAGAATTGGTCGCGTTTTTATGGTTGAGACATAACATGTTCGAGATAGTTGCGGCGGCACCTCCGGATCCGATCCTTGGGTTGGGCGACGCATTTCAAAAAGATCCGCGATCAGGAAAAATTAATTTGACGATCGGCGTCTATCGCGACGATGCCGGACGCACTCCCATATTGAAATCTGTAAAACAGGCCGAAGCCAAGTTACTGACCGATGAAGCGACGAAGGGGTATCTCGGAATTGACGGTCTGGCCGAGTTCAATCGGTTGGCCGGTGAGTTGACGTTGGGTAGTTTGGTTCCAAGCGAACGCATCGCTGCAGCCCAAACACCAGGTGGTACCGGAGCTCTCAAGGTTGCCGCGGACTTTGTCTACAAGAGTTTTCCGCAAGCTCGCGTCTGGTGCAGCAATCCGACTTGGCCAAACCATTTTTCAGTCTTTGAAGTGGCGGGCCTCGAAACGAAGGTCTATCCGTATTGGGCTGCTGACAAGCGATCACTGGACTTTGGAGCACTGATCGAAACGCTTGAGAAAGAAGCTCGCGCAGGCGATGTGATCTGCCTACACGCTTGCTGCCACAATCCGACTGGCATCGATCCGACTCCCGAGCAATGGTCCGACCTCGCAGAACTCACTGCCCAGCGCGGCGTGCTGCCGCTGGTCGATTTCGCCTATCACGGATTCGGCGAC
>JANNNN010000884.1:0-2457 GCA_031398555.1 Planctomycetia bacterium
CGAAGAAGAACACGTCACGCAGCATCGAAAATCATTTCTAGATCGAATTCTTGCCCATTTCCGACTCAACGAAAACGATAAGAGCATCTCTAAAGCGGAGTAGCAACCATGAAAAACCAATCTGATCATACCGAATCTAATGATTTTTCCGAAAATGCGGACCAATTCAACTCCGAGAACAGCGGAATGACCGACGAAGTTCTCGGTGAACTTGACGCGATGGAGAGTGATTCGAGCGGGGACGAAACTACGACGATCCTGCTCGATAAGCTTCGAGTGGCTGAGGCCGAAGTTTTGCGGAGTCGCGCTGAAATGGAAAACTATCGCAAACGCATGCAGCGCGACTCGGATCAACAATTGAAATTCGCCAATGTTCCGATCGTTCGCGACTTGCTAGATGTGATTGATAATCTTAATCGAGCTCTTGAGTCTGCACGGGGCGATGAGTCCAATGCCAAGGCGTTGATCGAGGGCGTACAAATGGTGTCGCAACAGTTCACCGATGTATTGGCTAAGCACGGTTGTAAACCCATCCAAGCAGTGGGCACCGAATTCGACCCGAACATTCACCAAGCCATTGCACAGATGCCAAGTTCGGAGTTCGCGGCCGGCCAAGTGGCACAGCAGTTGGCGCTTGGATTCATGTTGTACGACCGAGTGATTCGTCCATCCCAAGTTATCGTCAGTACTGGGCCTGCTGGCCAACCGGCCAACGGCTAAACTCGAAACATTGAAAAAGTTCTTTCGGAGACTGAGCGATGCCAACTTATGATTACGAATGCGACGCTTGCAAGCACAAATTCGAGTTGTATCAGGGAATTAACGCCGAGGTAGAGAAAAAATGTCCGGCATGCAAGAAGAACAAACTTCGACGATTGCTCGGCACTGGCGCCGCCATCGTCTTTAAGGGCTCGGGTTTCTATCAAACCGATTATCGCAGCGATTCCTACAAGAAATCTCAAGCAGCGGAGAGTTCTTCGAAGTCAGATAGCAAAAGCGAAGGCAAATCGGAAAGCAAATCCGAGTCTAAATCGGAATCCAAATCTGAGTCGAAATCCGAATCCAAATCGGATAGCTCGCCAAAGTCCGAGAGCAGTAAGCCGAAGACGGAAAGCTCGAAGCCAAAGAAGAAATCCAGCGAGTAGAATAGGCACCCACTACTGAGCCTGCGTCGCTTCTAAATAACTTCGTAGTATCTCGTTAACTCTCTAGTTGGCGCGCTTGGTTGGCAAATTGCATACCAGTTGGTCCGTTAGCCTCTTATAAGAACAACTTGATGAACCAAGAATTGCTGCATCGGCAGTTTCCCAATGGACTAGTTTTGCTCGGTGAGCACATGCCTTGGTTACGGTCAGCAGCATTTACTTTCTTGCTTCCAGCCGGAACCTGCTACGAACCGAGCGGTTTCGATGGACTGGCAGGTGTGACTTGCGAAATGAGTCAACGCGGCTGCGGGCAGCTCGACAGTCGAGAATTCCTTGAAGAACTCGATAGTCTAGGGGTTGATCGTGGCAGTTCAATCACAACGAACCACACATCGTTTAGTTGTGCGATGCCAAGCAAGGTTTTGCCGCGTGTGATCGACTTGTACAGTGATTTGGTTCGTAGGCCGCATCTGCCTGAAGAACAATTGAATGACGCAAGACAACTGGGGATGCAGGATCTCCGAGCTCTGGAAGACGAGCCCGCTCATCGTTGCTTCAGCGAACTGAAACGTTTTCGCTTTCCGCTTCCCTACGGTCGGATCTCGCAAGGCACACGTGAAGGTTTAGCGGCAATCGAAGTTTCTCATTTGCAGGATTTTTTCAAAGACAATTTCCATCCAACGGGGAGCATACTAGCCGTTGCGGGGAACTTCGATTGGGATCAGCTCTGTAAGACCGTCGAGGATGCACTGGGCGATTGGAGTGGGCCGATCGAGCCTGAGTTGCCGCCGCTGCAACCGCGTTTCGGCAGCAGCCATACGGATCACGCGTCGAATCAAACTCATCTTGCACTTGCCTATGACTGTGCTCCGTATGAAAGTAAAGATTACTACGTGGCGCGGGCGCTGGTTGGCATCCTAAGCGATGGAATGAGCTCGCGTCTGTTCACTGAAGTCCGCGAAAAGCGAGGCTTGGTTTATTCAGTGTTTGCGACCTGTTTTTCGCTGGCTACGCAGGGCTGTGTGTTGTGCTACGCGGGCACAACGACCAATCGGGCCGAAGAGACGCTGCACGTTTTGCTCGAGACAATCGATTCACTAGGACAAGGCATCAATCAAGACGAACTCGAGCGTCTGAAGAATCGCTCAAAAAGTTCATTGGTTATGGAGCAAGAATCGTCCGCTGGTCGAAGTAGTCAAATTGCTAACGACTGGTTTTCACTTGGACGCGTTCCGACTCGGATAGAACTCTGTGCACAGATCGATAGTTTGACATGCGACTCGTTGCTCGAGTATTTTCACGCGCACAAACC
>JANNNN010000893.1:0-3087 GCA_031398555.1 Planctomycetia bacterium
CCACGTCTGCTCCTTGAAGACTCGATAGCAGCGACGGGCGGCTTCTTCACTGAGGTCAGTATTTCGAAGGGACAGCGCAGCGCCGACGCCGGTTTCCTCAACTTCGCGATTGTGCTCTGCAATTTGCCAACCGCGGAGCAACTGGCGCTTGATGCTCGTCTTTTCGGTTACAAAAAGAACCATAGCGTGAATCGTCGGACGGCGAAAATTTATCGCGAATTTCGTACCGCTAAACTCATTGTGGAGTTCATTAACCTTGTCGACGAGCAGTTTCAAACACTCGACTTGGACTCGAGTTCGCGGAAATCCGTCGAGTACAACGCCGTCGCGGAACTCTTCGTCGAGCATGCGCCGCAGCAAAATCCCGATTACTTCCTTGTCACCAACCATACCACCTTGGTCTTTGATTCGAAGCGCTTCGGGGCTAACGAGCAAATCGCTGACGATGATCGGTTTGCAAGTTAAACCGCGAGCTTGCATGACGAACTGCGTATGTGTGCCTTTACCTGCACCGGGAGCACCGCCGAGCAAAATCAGCTCTTTGGGAAACCGCAGATTGACGCGCCCAACTTCGTCCAGCAATTCTTCCCAGGCGGTTTTGAAGATCAGTTGCGCGTCCTTGATTTCAAGGTCGAGCGGTTGTCGCGTTAGCGGGTCAGTATTCGCCATCTTGTTCAGCCGTTAGTGGACGCGTGTACGTTGGGCCAGGGAAGTGGAAGCCAGCGCTCTAAAGAATGGCTTCCTGCCGCAAGTTTCGCAAGCCGGTAGCGCCGAGAAGGACTGTTGTTACTGAAATCAATTGGTTTTCGAAGAAATCAATGCAAGGTCGACCCGGCCGAAGCGACCCACGTCGCGCCATTACAACCGAATCCACATCGCCTTGAGATATTCGGTCTCTGGACAATTTGCTGATACAGGATGGCAGGCCGCCGCTCCCGCCTTCGAGAGAATCTGCATGTTGCGGGGTGATTCGGCAAACGCGGATCGGCAAGCTGATCGAACGATGCGCATGAACTCCGATTCCGGCAGCAAGCCCGCGCAGGAGCAAGTCAGCATCAATCCACCGGGCTTGACGATCTGCATTGCCAAGCGATTAAGGTCAAAATGCTTGCGTGAACCGTCTTCAATTTCGGCTCGATTCCGAATCAATTTCGGTGGATCAAGAACAACGACGTCATATTGCTTTCCCGAACGCAGCATGTCGCGCATGTAAGCGAACGCGTCGGCCTGAGTGAACTTAACCTTAACGTCGTTCAAGGCCGCGTTTTGCTTCGCTGTCGCCAGTGGTTCTTCATCGAGATCGATGCCAGTCACATCAGTTGCGCCGCCGAGCTTGGCAGCTTGAACAGCGAATCCACCGGTGTAGCAGCATACGTCAAGCACTGAACGACCATTGCAGAATTCCATCAGCTTCAATCGATTATCGCGTTGATCGCAGAAGAAGCCTGTCTTATGGCCGGTACCAAAATGTACGCGGAACTTTGTGCCATGCTCAGTAATCGTTACTTGCGGTGGTAACCCGGGGCTGTTGCGAGCTGCGGTTGTGAATCCCTCCTGGCTTTGCAAATATGGGCTGGGCTGAATTAGCCAATGTTTTGTGCCCAGTTTGGTTTGTAATCGCTCAAGAATTGCTTCGGCACGCTGCGCCATGGCAATGCCAAAAATTTCGGCACTTAGGCAATCGCCGTACCGATCGACAACCAGTCCGGGCAAACCATCGGCTTCGGCGTGAATCAATCGATAGCTATCCGTTACCTCATTCAAGCGAAGTGTTTCAACGCGTAACTGAATCGCGCGGTCAAGCAACTGATCAATAAACGCGTCATCGGGCAGTTGATCAGAAAAACGCAGGACGCGAACAGCAATCTCGGACTTGGGGTTGAACAGGCCGTAAGCGAAGAGTTTCGGTTCTTGGTCGTCTAGCTCCTGATGGTACAGACTGACCCAGTCACCTACTTCTGGTTTTCCAACAACCTGCTTGATGCGCTTTCGATAGACGGTCGGATGCGAAGTCGGTTTGCTCAAATAGACAGATGCCAGACGACTGTTACTTGGCGGGCAGATTGGCTTGACGACGGGCGAATTTGCGAACTGAGACCTGTCGAACCCCGACTGGTCCTCGCTGGAGCTGGGTCGTCGGGGGCGATTTGAGTGACGACGGGGTCGATTCGAAGGCATAGCAGTTCGCAGAGTTAACGGAATTAGAAGCTTCGATTGTAGTCGCAAAATCCGGAATCGGCTTCCGCAAAGTGGTTATGGATGTAGGTTCGAACTCGATTTCCTTAGCGAAAACTTAAGAATGCCTTCTTAAAACTGGACATCCGCGCTAAAATGGAGGCGAACCCTTTAAACCGATGTCAAAGTCGACCGCGCAGAGGATCCAAGCTGATGCATGCCACTGAAACCGATCACGCTCGTCTGGCCGACGGCTTTGCACGAAATGAAGAACGAGCCCATTGGCATGACGGGGCGCTTTGGTTCGTACGGCAGAAGCGAGACCGGATGGCTAAGTCGTTGCCCGAATGGGAACGTTTACGCGAGTTGGCGGCGCAAATCAAAATCCATACCCTGGCAAATCTGCCGGATTATCTTGAGCAATTCGAACGCAACGCGACCGCTCTAGGCGCGGTGGTTCACTGGGCTGCTGACGCGAAAGAGCACAATGAAATTGTTTACGAAATCCTGAAATCGAATCAAGTCAAGCGAGTTGTTAAAAGCAAGTCAATGTTGACTGAGGAATGCCATCTCAATCCTTACTTGCAGTCGCGCGGTTTGGAAGTAGTCGATACGGATCTCGGCGAGTGGTTGGTGCAGTTGCGCGAAGAGACACCTAGCCATATCGTGCTTCCGGCGATCCATATCAAGAAGGAGGAAGTCGGAGAGACGATGCACCAACACATCGGAACAAAAAAAGGTGCATCTGATCCAACCTACTTGGCTCATGAAGCCCGGCATCACTTGCGAAAGCGATTCCTGGGAGCGCAAGCAGGCATAACGGGTGTTAACTTTGCGATCGCCGAGACGGGTGGCTTTGTAGTGTGCACGAACGAAGGCAACGCGGACTTAGGGGTATCGCTTCCACCGATT
>JANNNN010000905.1:0-7099 GCA_031398555.1 Planctomycetia bacterium
CACAATTGCATTCATACGCGGAACGTCAATAACGCGATTTGCCGAGTGGCACAAACCCTAAGATTTATTCGGGACGCGCCACTACGCTACTTGTGCGGAGCAAAAGGCAACACTTTCAGAACTGTCACACCGAATTTTCTGGAATCTCTGGCTTTGGCAAATCGCGCTTGGGCTTCTTTGAATGCGATCGCCAAGAAGCAATCTTCCGAAAAGCCGGCGTCAACAAACCCATCAGGAATCCGATAGCCAGAGTAATCAACAGCAACGCGGCTTGTGGAAGTTGAAAACTCATTGTTAGCAAACGAACTTCGGTCGGCTCGATGTTTTGAAAAATAACGATCAAGCAGAATACGAGCAGCAATGTCAGGAAAATCCACTTCAGCTTGTTCATATGATTCTCTTTAGCGGTTACCGAAGCGGATCGAGGCCGTGTAATCTCCGAAGCAATCCCAACTGTCCTGCATGAATCGACTCATGAATGGGACAAAACAAAAGTGCTCCGAGCTTGATCGGATACGCAGTGTAGGGCATTTCGGTGGGCTCTCCCAACTGATCGGCAGAAAGAGTTGCAACTTCGGCATGTGCTTGAGCATCGATCTTTTCAAGCATTGCGAGCAGATCCGCTGGAGCGGGCATCCCTGCAGCCGATTCGCTAGGCGTGGTTCCGCGGCCAAACTGCTTCCGCAACCAACCAGGCATTAACTCCAAATCGCCAGGCATTCGCCCGCGCTGTCGGAACAACATCAATCCGTATTGAGAAACCGCCAAGTGCCCGACTTGCCAAGCGACGTGGGTCTTCAAACCGGTTGGCTGAGTGTACCAAAGTGTTTCGGGAATCGAATCAATTAATTGGCGAGAGTATTGCCGCGCCCACTTTATTTGCTGCAAAATCAAATCGCGTCCGCTGAGCAGTTCGTCCGGCGTCAACTGACGGCTTGGGGTTGAGATGAAATTTTCCATGTCGATTTTTCTTTAATGTGTTCTTTGAGGTTGCCCAAGCTTCGAAAGTCCGCTTGACGTGGCTTTGGTTTTTGCGACATTGCTGATCATGAAAAGAACCAAAGCTAGCATATACGACTTTCCCGTGTACTACGACCTTGTTTTCGGCAGCGACACGGCGGCAGAGATGCGTTTTCTGCAAGCCTGCTTTGATCGCTATGTCGATGGTAAAGTCAAACGCGTTTTCGAACCAGCCTGCGGAACGGGGCGTTTGATGTTCCGCATGGGCCGCCAAGGTTTCGAAGTCGGCGGGATCGACTTGAGCGAAAAAGCGATCGACTTTTGCAACGCGCGTCTGGAGCGCATGAAGCTCAAGGGTCGCGCCCAAGTAGGCGACATGTCCGACTTTACTGTCAAGAAGCAGTTTGATGCGGCCTTCAATACGATCAACAGTTTCCGGCACTTGCCAACCGAAGAATCCGCAGTTGGACACTTAGAATCTTTAGCCAAGGCCATTCGTATCGGCGGAATTTATGCACTCGGTTTGCACCTCACTCCAACGCGCGGTGAAGCGAGCGATGAGGAGAGTTGGTCCGCCCGCCGCGGTCAGTTGTCGATCAATACTCACATGTGGCCAGTCGATAAAAACCCTCGCAAGCGGATGGAGAAGTTTGGCATCCGCTTTGATGTCTATACGCCGCTGGAAACGATGCGAATTGAAGATGTGCTCGAACTCCGGTCCTATAACGTGAAGCAGTTCAAGCAATACATTACGTCGGTGCCAAGCTGGGAAGCGGTCGCATTTTATGACTTCCGCTACTCGATCAAAAACCCGATTGAATTGGACGCAACCACTCAGGATGTCGTGGTCATTCTAAAACGCAAATAACCTTGCCGTTGAATTTGCAGTCAACTTTCGCCGTTGAATTTGCACGTCTCGTAGCTGGTTTCGTGAGAAACCGGACCGATTGACATCGCACTTTGAATTCTCCGGTTTCTAACGAAACCAGCTACAGACAACCTAAATCGCTGCTACTTCGGAGTCTTAGGTGCGGTAACCCACAAGCCAATGGCCGTTATGGCGGAGATCGCAGCCACTGCGCCAGTAACCATGGCGAAAAGTTCTTGTTCGCGGGCGTAAAGCTTCCAGAGGTAGAACGGCGGCTTATCTTTCACGCCAAGTCCTGTTCGTTCAAAGTTGCTCCAGTCCGCAACCAGGTTTTCCAAAGGCAACTTGTCGATTGCCCTATTCCCGGCTGCAATTTCGTCGTCGATGCCGTACGAAGTGTCGACTTGAGCGCGAAGGAAAGCGAAATAAGCCGATGGTAGAGCAGAAAGCACGAACAAGGCGACTGAAATAGCCATTATGGTTCCTCGCCAACCACCCCACGCTTTTCGCTCATTACTAGAGACTGATAGTGTCTCAGTCTGAGCCGTTGGTAATTGGGCAAATCCGCGCAAAGTAGGAACTTGCAGAGGTTGGCCACATTCGCAGCTCA
The DNA here is from genome assembly GCA_031398555.1 of Planctomycetia bacterium. GTDB lineage: Bacteria > Planctomycetota > Planctomycetia > Pirellulales > Pirellulaceae > Aureliella. Next base: position 2,439 of record JANNNN010000905.1, read on the forward strand.
GCTCTTGTCCGGCTTGGCTGCGAGAAACGGGGATTTTCCGGCCACAACTGCAGGTTAACAGGTGTTCCATGCTCAACTCGTCAATGCTTCAAAGGGTTTGGCGATGAATCGCTGAATATCGACTCAATTACAGATTGTGACTGGACCGCGGAAATGGTCCAGTTAAAATTAACTTCGCTGCAAAGGAACTTAACCGTTCTAATGCAGCCGACCCACCGCTTGGAAGGAAACAGTGGTTAAGGTTCGGTGGTAAGTAAGCGGTTGAGCCCCGAAGTCTTGGGGTTCAATTGGCTACCTGGGTGAAGAGTATAAACGGGAAAGTACGAGCCTAAACATGAGACCGCTCAAGATTCTTGACGGTAGGGTGATTCCTTAAACAAAACATCGGGCTGTCTGTTCTCGTTTGACGCACGCAATCTAGCTAGTTGGATTTCAGGGCTGTTTGAATTTCAGGGTGGTTTGGATTTCAGGGTTGTTCGGATTTCATAGCTGCTTGAATTCATAGTTGATTGGCATGGGGTTGATGGTTTTCTTCCTGTGTGCGTAAAACACTTCTCTTGGGGTTTGAGCCTGCCGTTTGACGGCTGCTTGCTTGTCTGCCGACGACAAAATGAATTGTCGTTATCGGAGGGCGAGACTCTCGCATCTGCTTTGGGTTGTACGTTGGTAATCGATAATAAGATCGCGCTGGATTGTGATGGTGCCGTAATGTATGACGCACATCGCCAGCGCCCCCATCGAATTACCTCCAATGAAACTGAAATGTAAGCCGCTTTAGTGCTGTCGATCGTGTGCGCAAGTTGCATGTTCGTTAGAGTACTGGGCAATGAAAAAAGCTTACTTAATTGCAACCTTTTACAATTTATTGCTGCTCGCCAGAACGCCTGATAGTAGGTGGTAAGCTTACGAGTGATTCGCACATGGGAATCACCGTTACGCCATCGTTACGCCAGCGTACGTAGCAGCACCCTAGATCACTTTGGCTTCAGAGGAGTATCGCCTTGTTCGACGCAATGCTGGACGAATTCGATGACGACGCCCCGCGCGCAGACGAAGACTTGGAGAGTTATCAGAAGCTTTCGCTGGATGATGATGAAACCGGCGAAGCTGAGACAGCTTCCGATGACGACGGTCTAGCCGCTGAGGGTGAAGTTCAGCTTGAGAGTGACGAGGAGCTGTTAGCCGCCGCAGAAGAAGAGGCGGAGACATGGTCCGATGATCCTGTTCGCATGTACCTAACGCAAATGGGCGAGATTCCCCTGCTGACGCGGGATGAAGAGATTCGCCTTGCCAAAGCTATTGAAGTTACGCGACGACGGTTCAGGACAAAGCTCCTCGAGTGCGATTATGTAATGCAGTTCGCTTACAAGATCCTCAAGCGCGTTCACACCGGTGAACTGCCATTCGATCGCACTGTGCAGGTTTCGGTTACCGACAAACTCGAAAAGGATCAAATCCTTGGCCGTTTGCCACATAACCTGAAGACCCTGGATGTATTGCTCAAACGCAATGCACGTGATTACCGATTGGCTCTCAGCCAGTCCACATCGCCGGACCGCCGCCAAGAAGCTTGGGCTTCACTGGCCAAGCGCCGCCGGAAAGCCGTTCGTTTGGTCGAAGAACTCGGTTTGCGGACTCAACGCCTCGAACCGCGAATCATCGACCTGATGAAGTTCAGCCGCCGGATCGACGAACTGCGTCGCGAAATCGATCGACTCGAAGGTGACCGAGCCTCTGCGGCTCAGCGCACCGAGTTGTTGCGAGAGTACCGCGAAGTTCTGATCAGCACGCAAGAAACCCCATCCAGTCTTCGCAATCGGGTGAAGATGGTTCAGCAAGTCTTTGCCGAATACCAAAAGGCGAAGAAGCAGTTGTCCGAAGGGAACTTGCGTTTGGTGGTTTCGATCGCCAAAAAGTATCGCAACCGAGGTTTGAGCTTCCTGGATCTGATCCAAGAAGGCAACGCCGGTCTGATGCGAGCGGTTGACAAGTTCGAGTATCGTCGTGGTTTCAAGTTCTGTACGTATGCGACTTGGTGGATTCGCCAAGCCATCACGCGTGCTGTAGCTGACCAAAGCCGAACGATTCGTATTCCGGTTCACATGGTGGAAACCATGTCACGAGTACGCAACGTTTCGCGTCAATTGCTACAAGAACTCGGTCGCGAACCGACACTCGAAGAAACCGCCCGCCGCGCAGAAACGACCATCGAAGAAGCTCGACGCGTGCTAGCCATGAGCCGCTATCCAATCAGTTTGGATCGGCCTGTAGGCAACAGCGAAGACAGCCAATTCGGTGACTTGCTGCCCGACGGAACCGCTGAGAGTCCAGCCGTCGGCGCTGGCCAGGAGATGCTTCGCGACCGCATCACTCACGTCCTCAAGACGCTGAGCTACCGCGAGCGCGAGATCATCAAACTGCGCTATGGTCTGGGAGACGGTTACAGCTACACACTAGAAGAAGTCGGCCACATCTTCAAAGTGACTCGCGAGCGCATTCGCCAAATTGAGGCGAAAGCCGTCCGCAAGCTGCAACAACCCAGCCGCAGCCAAGACCTCGTCGGCTTCTTGGACTAGCGATCCAACCAACTCCCCTCGCCCCGTTTCGGGGAGAGGGGTCGGGGGTGAGGGGACTTGCTCAACAAGCTTCAGGCAGCTGAAACTGCACAACCTCGAGTCAATCTTTGGCTCGAGGTTTTTTCGTCAAATCTAATCTGCTGCTATGGTCTGACAGGAACTCGCATCGGCAAAAAGATGTGCGGTAAAAAATTTCTTGATGCAAAGGCACACGCCTAACTCAACGTTGAACCAAGTATGCAGGATCGTTTGCCCTCGGCCCAAACGATTTTTGCTGCAAAAGAACAAAAAAGATTGCAGCAGAAATTTTTTACCGCACATTTTTTTGCCGAAATTGCAACCCCGGAAGCCTGCCTCCCTACCATTGACTATCGATCATGTAAATGAACGCTGCAACGGCAGGAAGCGAAGAGATCACCTTTCAAAAAAGTAAAATGGTTTCCCTAAACGTTCTTTTGCCTTATTGCGTTGTTCTGGTGAGAGTTCGGCGAGCATTTTTTCTTGAGAGACATTCATGATCGTGACAAAGTCTGCTCGTTGTTCGGTCTCTGCTTGTTGAACCTTTTCCTCTATCTTCTGCAGTTGACTCTCCGTGACATTCAACTGTTTGCCAAGAGACCCCGACCTAAACGCTTTGACGAATCCATTTTCATAGACTTCAATCTGGTAGGCTATTTCGCGTAGACGCTTCCATTCGCTAGGCGTTAAAGCTTCATCTACAACGCGTTCGGACTCCGCCATTGAAGCGGATCGCTTGGCAAAAATCGCTTGCCTGCTTTCCCCAACGTCTCGCTTTTGCATTGGTAAATTCAAAGATCCGCCCGTGACAGTAAGTCGATCACGGAGTACTTTCAAACTTCGCTCGTTCAAACCAAGTTCTGCTAAAACCGATGCGTTGCCAACAAGGCCGACGAGTGTCAGCTTCTTCTCGGGATCAACCATCCGTCTGTGTTGAAGCACATCCCTTCGGTATAAAAAAGGATCACCAAGTCGCTCTTTGCAAATTGAATTCTGGTCGCTGGTCAATTCAGAAAACACAGAAGCTTGTGCGGCAACGAGCGCAACGACAATGGCCTGCTTAAGTTCTTTTTCAATCTGTGAAGCTTTTTGGATTAGCCGTGACTTCTGGTTTTCAAACACTCCAATATCCGATCCAAGTCTTCCAGCGGTAAGTGCTCCATCGAACCCGACGCGATACACTTCTATTTGGTAAGCAAGCTCGCGAAGTCTTTCCCATTGATCAGGCGTCAATGCCTCGTCGCATAATTCGGTCCATTTCGCTTGCCGAGCGGCATGGATCGCTTCAAGCTCTCCGTACTTCGGCAGTTCATCGCTGTAGCTAACACTGATCGATAACGGCCCTCCATTCTCACGTTCAGCCTGCTTTAGAAGATCGCCGACCTGGGCAGTTAATTCTAGTTCTTTAGCGACGTACGGATTGGAGACAAGTGACGCTAATGACAATCTATTGTTTGGATCCGGTATCGAAGCACGAAAGGACTCAGTAAAGTGAATTACTGTAGCAGTTCCTGGTTCGTAAACTGGCTCAATTTGTGCGAACGAGAGTTTTGCAAACACAAAGAGCGAGAAGCAGCCAACAAGCCTGCAATTCTGCCGACAGATTACCGTGTACAGAGTGCAAAGAAAAAATTGCATATTGCCCCTCGCTGTATTGATCACAAATTTCAAAATCCTGTCAGTCGCTAGCACAAAATCGAGCTAATCTTTAATTGTTTACCACATCCAATACATTCCTTGTGCTCCAATACTGGCTAGCTCAACTGATGCTTGCTGCGGAGGCGACCCTGGTGGGTTCGTGTAAACAATTTGATACACCGTTACTTCGCCTTCAACATAGTCGATGTCCACACCTGGAGTAACACTAATGTCCTTGAAGGATTTCGCGTAGGTCCTATCGCTTGAATTCAGGTACAGTTGTCCTGAAAACGGGAATTGCGATAGCCTTTCAACCCATGCGCGGAGTTTCTGCACATATGCTGCAGCAGTTGCCGGAGCATCGCGCGCTATATGTGCTCGAATTGCCCTCAGGCCGCGAACCGACGCTCGAAGACACGGAGAATCTCA
>JANNNN010000919.1:0-1829 GCA_031398555.1 Planctomycetia bacterium
GTCGGTCGATATTTGCGTATACCCATTTGACTTACCTACTGACTAAACGCTTGGAAACTTGATCGCTAACCCAGCCACTCACGCGGCACCACTCATCGCATTAGAAGAAGTCAATCCGATGTTCAGCGTTTAGCTTCACAATCGCCTTCTTCCAACCACTCGTCACACCGGCACGATGACGAAACCGTCTCGTCTTGCCTTTTCGAGTCTGAGTGCGAACTTTGTCTACCACGACATTGAACAACTCTTCAACCGCACGGCGAACGTCAATCTTCGTTGCCTGAGGATGAATCTCAAACGCATACTGATTATGTCGACCAGCCCGATGAACGCCCTTTTCAGTCACCAAAGGTCGCAAAATGACCTGATGTGACTCAAGCTTCAAAGTTACTGTCGGTACTTTTGCTTTACTCATCATCCAACCCCAGATCCAAATTAGCATAGATCCAAACAAGCCGAATCAACTACGCCGCCGCTGTCGAACCCGACGATTGCGACTTAATCAACTCCAAAGCATCCTTGGTCATCAAAACCTTACGCGGCCGAATGAGACTGAGTGCATTCAAGTCCGCTACACGAGTCACATTCACACCCGGAATATTCCGTCCGCTCATGTGAACATTAACCGAGTAGTCGCTGGTCGTAACCAACGTTGTCTGCCCGGCCAAACCCAACGCCTTCAGTACACTAGCAAACTCTTTTGTCTTCGGCCCAGCCATATTCAACTGGTCGATCACCACCACTTCGCCATCCATCAACTTCGAAGCGATTGCCATCTTAGTCGCGATACGAATCGCCTTTTTAGGCAGCCGATAGTAAAACGATCGAGGCTTGATCTGCATCGCATGTCCACCACCACGGCGCTGAGGCGCACGTCGCGAGCCAACACGAGCATTACCGGTACCCTTTTGTCGATACAACTTCTTAGTCGATCCCGAAACTTCGCCACGACCCTTGGTCTTCTTCGTTCCTTGACGCTGATTGGCCAAGTACATCACAACCGCGTCGTGAAGCAACTGCTTGTTGATCTTCGGTGCAATGGCAGACGGATCGACATCGACCTTGCCGACTTCCGCACCACTCGAATTGTAAACAGGCAATGTAATCATCGAGCTATCCAACCTACACTTTGTTTTTTCGTCCGCTAGCTATCAACCACCAGCACACTCATCTCAAACCACCGACCGACCTAACCGACTTTATTTGTTTCACGCACAATTACGTAACCACCAGTCGGACCAGGCACTGCGCCGGCAACCAGGATCAGATTGTTTTCAACATCCACGCGTGCAAGAGTCAAATTGCGACTCGTAACGCGATCGCCACCGTAACGGCCAGCCATTTTTTTGCCGCGAAACGTGCGACCAGGATAAGTGTTCATACCCGTACCACCACCGTGGCGATGAACTTTCTTCACGCCGTGCGTCGCACGCTGGCCACTAAAATTATGACGCTTCATGACGCCAGAGTAACCACAACCTTTACTGGTTCCGGTCACATCCACAGCCTTAACGCCATCAAGCACAGCAGCCGTGATCGCAGCACCCACCTCAGCCGAATCCATCAAACCGCGAAGCTCGCGAACAAATTGCTTTGGCTCACAATTCGGCTTGGCAACGGCAACAACGCCACCGGCAGCGCGATTCTTAGCACGCTTGCTACCGATAGAAGCCATACGGCCTCGCTCGCTACGGTCAGCCAACCGACGCGGCTTATCAAGAAAGCCCAACTGAACTGCGTCATAGCCATCGCGATCAACGGTACGAACCTGAAGAACGTGGCAAGGACCAACTTCTAAAACAGTCACAGGGACAGCAGTGCCGTCAGCC
>JANNNN010000920.1:0-3757 GCA_031398555.1 Planctomycetia bacterium
AATGGGCGGCATGATGTAAGTGGCGTAAGCTTCTAGCTTGCGAACCATTACTAAGCTTCCAGCTTGCGAACCATCTAGCTTGCGAGCTCACTCCATGTGATCTGCAAAAAAACAAATTCAGATGCTCGGGACAAATGCTCCCAAGCTACGAACAAAGCTGACAACCACGCTCGGGACAAATCGTCCCGAGCTACGACTGAACAACCTAGAAAATATTTTCACTTAAGAAAGATTTAAAATGGCAAAACTAAAACTACGTCCGCTGGATGATCGCGTCGTTGTTCAACCAGAAGAAGCCGAATCGACCACTGCTGGCGGTATCGTCCTTCCTGATTCGGCACAGGAAAAGCCGCAGCGCGGCACAGTTGTCGCTGTTGGTCCGGGCAAGTTGCTGGATAACGGCAATCGCGGAACTTTGTCAGTCGCAGTGGGCGACGTCGTTATTTACGGCAAATACGGCGGCAGCGAAGTGGAAGTCGATGGCAAGGATGTAAAGATCCTGCGTGAGAGCGATATTCTCGCTAAGATCGTTTCCTAGTTCGCGTCGTATTCCAAACAATAAATTTCATTCAATATACATAAGGACCAATAGCGTGGCAAAACAGCTGATGTTTGAGGATCACGCACGCGCTCGGATGCTGAAGGGTGTGGAGAAGCTGGCTGATGCAGTCGCTGTCACCATGGGCCCTACAGGCCGAAACGTGATCATCGATAAGAGCTTTGGTGGACCAACCGTAACTAAAGACGGTGTGACTGTCGCCAAGGAAATTGAACTTGAAGACCGCTTCGAAAACATGGGCGCTAAGCTCGTGGTCGAAGTGGCTCAAAAGACTAGCGATCTGGCTGGTGACGGAACCACTACCGCGACCGTGCTCGCACGAGCGATCTTCAAAGAAGGTCTTCGCAATATCGTTGCCGGCAGCAATCCAACTGCTGTACGTCGCGGTATTGAAAAGGCGGTTGAAGCGGCCGTCACTCGCTTGCACGAACTCGGCAAACCGGTTAGCGATCGTCAACAAATCGCTCATGTCGGCGCGATCAGCGCTAACAACGACATGATGATTGGCGAATTGCTGGCTCAGTCACTTGAGCGCGTCGGCAAAGACGGTGTGATCACTGTCGAAGAAGGCAAGACCGCCGATACGACGGTTGAATATGTTGACGGCATGCAGTTCGATAAGGGCTTTGTATCGCCGTACTTCATCAACACGCCTGGCGACATGACTTGCACGTATGACAACGCCTTGGTGCTGCTGTTCGAAAAGAAGATCAGCAACATTCGCGATCTCGTTCCTGTTCTGGAAAAGGTTAGTGCAAGCGGTCGTCCACTATTGATCATCGCTGAAGACGTTGACGCGGAAGCCTTGACTCTGCTCGTGGTTAACAAACTGCGTGGCACGCTGAACGTATGTGCTGTGAAGGCACCTGGATTCGGCGATCGTCGCAAAGCGATGATGGGTGATATTGCAACTTTGACCGGTGGCACATTCATTAGCGATGATCTTGGTATTCAACTAGAGAAGATCACTCTGGAACACCTCGGTCGTGCGAAGAAGGTTGTTGTTGACAAGAACAACACAACACTCGTTGAAGGCGCTGGCGAACGCAAAGTCATTGATCAACGTGTCGCTCAGATCCGCGCACAGATTGATCAAACCGACAGCGAGTACGATCGTGAAAAGCTGCAAGAACGTCTTGCAAAACTTTCCGGTGGTGTAGCTGTGATCAGTGTTGGTGCTGAAACCGAAGCCGACATGAAGCAGAAGAAGGCTCGCGTTGAAGATGCGTTGCACGCAACTCGCGCTGCCATGGAAGAAGGCATTCTTCCTGGCGGTGGTGTAGCCCTTATTCGCTGTACCGAAGCCGTTCAAGCTTGTATCGATAAGTGCAAGGGCGACGAAAAGATTGGTGCTACCATCATTCTTCGTTCGCTGTCCGCACCGCTACGTCAAATCGCTGACAATGCTGGGATCGACGGTTCAGTTGTCGCCGACGAAGTGAGCCAAAAGCCGCTGTCGACCGGTTTCGATGCGAATAAAGGCGAATACGTCGATATGCTGAAGTCCGGCATCATCGATCCAGTCAAGGTTGTCCGCACTGCGCTGGCTAATGCTGGAAGTATCGCTGGTTTGTTGCTAACGACTGAAGCGTTGGTAACGACTTTCGATAAAGAAGACAAGAAGAAGCAGCGGGCTGAAGGCGCCGTCTCCTAGTCAACGTTTTATACTCGCCTGGACTGGCTCTAGGCGTTGAATACAAAGGCCACTCTCATAAGGGAGTGGCCTTTTGAGTAATGCAACGTATGATAACAAGATGTCGCATTTTTGCTCCGCAAAAGTAGTGAGTGTCGCCTTTTGCTCCGCAAAAATAGTGTCAGCGTTGATGGGTGTTGGCAGTTCCAATCTACTTTATAGCGAGAGTTGGGACGCTCGGGACAAATGGTCCCAAGCTACAGACCATGCAAAGGTTGCGGGTCATTTATTAACTCATGGAAAAAGCCTGCGGTTCGATGGCAGCAACCAAGCGCGATTATTACGAAGTTCTAGGCGTTAACCAAAATTGCGCCCAAGATGAGCTCGCAAAAGCGTATCGTAAACTAGCGATGAAGTATCATCCGGATAGCAACCGCGATGACGAAAATGCTATTGCGAAATTCAAAGAAGCGGCGGAAGCTTACGAGATATTAAGCGATAAAGAAAAACGCGCGCGTTATGACCAATATGGCCACGCGGGTGTTGAAGGTCGTGGTAGTCAATTCAATGACGCGAGCGATATCTTCGAAGCTTTTGGCGATATGTTTGGCGGTACGATATTTGAAGACTTCTTCGGTGGCCGATCTTCTCGTGCTCGAACCAGGCGCGGAGCGGATGTGCGTTGCGACGTAACGCTAACGCTGGAAGAAGCCGCTGCCGGAGCTCGCAAAAAGGTCTCACTGACACGACATGATCAATGTGTTACTTGCAATGGCTCGGGTGCAGAGCCGGGTTCAGAGCCTCAAATATGTCAACGGTGCCGCGGTCATGGCCAAGTCGTTCAAGCGACCGGTATCCTCCGGGTTCAGACGACCTGCCCGCAGTGCCGTGGCAATGGGAAGATCATTTCAAAGCGCTGCAAAACCTGCGATGGATCGGGACTGAAGCCACGCGAAGTAACGCTTGAAGTCGCAATTCCAGCTGGCGTGGACGATGGCATGCGAGTGCGTATGCCGGGTGAAGGCCAAGGGAGCCCTGACGGCGGACCGTCCGGCGATGCATACTGCTTCATCCGCGTTATGCCTCATAAGATTTTTAAACGTGAAGGCAGCGATCTGATTTTGCAGGTGCCGCTCAGTTATTCTCAAGCCGTGTTGGGAACATCGTTCGAGATACCGACTCTCACGGGGAAACACAAAGTTGACATTCCCCGCGGCACGCAAAGCGGCGAAGTTTTTCAGATGAAAGGTTTCGGTGTTCCCGATCCTCGCAGCGGAATGCGTGGTGACCTGCTGTTGCAAACCTATGTCGAAATACCGAAAAAAGTGAATGCGCGTCAAGAAGATCTGCTTCGGCAACTTGCCGAAGTCGACGAAGAACACGTCACGCCGCATCGCAAATCATTTCTAGATCGAATTCTTGCCCATTTCCGACTCAACGAAAACGATAAGAGCAACTCTAAAGCGGAGTAGCAGCCATGAAAAACCAAGCTGACCAAACTGAATCCAACGAATTTTCCGAAAATGCGGATACATTGAATAACGAAACACACGACGTGACTGACG
>JANNNN010000996.1:0-7284 GCA_031398555.1 Planctomycetia bacterium
CCAGAATCGACCAGCCGATGAAGACTGCGGTACTTACACCGCGATTGATTTCAAAGTAGTAGGTAGACACAACCAAAAACAATGCGAAGATTGCCAAATGCAAAACAACGGCCAATGGTACCGAGTAACTAAGACGTCCTCGCTTCGTAGCCCGTGCTAATGACTCGGCCAATTCTTTCCCACCAAACACTAAAGTCGCGGCAAGAATAACCGCAGCAAATTGGGGGAAAAGCGGCAATCGCTCAACGAAAAACCCAAAAAAACCGGGGGAATCGACCAACATTCCCGAATCAAATCGAATCGAAACAAAAAGGATTTCAACGAGGGCAAGCAGAAACATCCCCACCTGAGTAGTGACGCGCAAGTAAGCACGTTCCCCCTTTCGATTCAGGTCGACGAGCCCCGACATACCCACCCCCTCAAAAAACGTAAGCCCACCATCATGTCAAACAGGATTCTAGCGAGCGTTCACTGGAACAATCGACGAAGCAAGTGCCGCACCCTTAAGCGCGGCACCATCGACTGTCATGCACAATTTGCGGCAGTGCTTAAATGGGTTACTTGCGACGAAAACCAAATCGCTCAGCAAGCATCAGTCCGCTGCCAGCCAAGACTGCTATTGCGCTTGACGCTGCGGCGGGCGAGATCTCGGGAGCAGGCAAGGGAGGGCCAGCAAAGGCACTCGACGCACAATTGACTAAGGCGACTACTAGTCCAACAAACAAAAGACTGTGAACCGAATTTCTAATCACGTTGCAATTCCTATTAAATTTTTCAGGAAATAGGGCGGCCCAACGCCAACCTCAAAGCCACCCGCCAGCAAGAATTCACCCTGGGATGTAATGCAATTTGGCGAATGAATGACACAGGCTAGTTACGGAAAGAATCTTTGGCAACGGTTACGCAACAGCAATTTTTGAGTTTTTAGAAAATCGTTGGCGGAAAACCGCCCGAATAGGAATGCGGCTGCCTCGGAGCGGGTGAAACTTCGGTTTTCACTGTTTTTTCCTGGACTTTCGTTAACAAAAATTCAAGAAGTAGGTTGTCGCTTGCGAGGACGAGTGCCTTGTCAAATTGCTAGGCGGATTTTTTATGGGAAATTTCTACGCCCTAGATAACATGGCGAGCATACTGCGACTTTTCTAAGGATCATCTTGGAAGTTGAAATTCGGTAAGGACTACATGACGTAATGGTCCTCTTGATCGTTCCATTGGGCACAAGTCGACAACTTCCGCTTCGGCTCCTCTATACTTCAGCAAAATATCACCTCAGCACTTCAGCAAGATATCACCTCAGCAAAATAGCATCATGGCTTCTCTACGCAAACAGTTTTCTTGAACTTGCTTGCATCCACTGGTTTACAAAGATCGGATCAAAAACATGCGACATTTCTCGACAATTTGCCTGCTCGTTGTAGTCGCCGCTTTGCGTTGCAACTGCAATACTGCTCAAGCACAGCAAGCGGGGTGGAGCAAGTATTTTTCCAATCAAGTACTCAAGATCCAAGCTGACACCGAAGCGGACCTTGCTTCCGTAACAAGGGAGAACTGGAGCGAAAAGCAAGCGACTTGGCGGACAGAACTGCGGGCCATGCTGGGCCTAGAGCCGATGCCCGAACGCACAGATTTGAATGTGACAGTGACTGGAACGATCCATCACACTGGCTTGGTTATTCAGCGACTGCATTATCAATCGCGGCCTGGATTGTACGTAACGGCTAATCTCTTTCTTCCGGACGGCGATGCGCCGAAATCTGGTTGGCCTGCAGTACTGTACGTTTGCGGTCATGCAAAAGTTGAATCGAACGGTAGGCTGCTGGGAAACAAGACTGGATATCATCATCACGGATTGTGGTTCGCCCGGCATGGTGTCGCGTGCTTGATCATTGACACCGTGCAACTCGGCGAGCTACACGGCGAGCATCATGGCACTTACAAACTGGGGCGATGGGATTGGGTCAGCCGCGGGTACACACCAGCCGGTGTCGAAGCTTGGAATGCAATTCGCGGCCTAGATGTACTTGAGGCCTGGCCGGGTATCGACGGTAAACGAATGGGTATCACTGGTCGCAGTGGTGGCGGTGCATACAGCTGGTATGCGGCGGCGCTGGATGACCGAGTCCGTGTGGCAGTGCCAGTAGCCGGAATTACCGACTTGGAGAATCACATCGTCGATGGCTGCGTGGAGGGGCACTGCGATTGCATGTACATGGTCAACTATTTTGGTTGGGATTATCCTAAGTTGGCCGCCTTGATCGCTCCGCGTCCATTGCTGCTTGCAAACTCCGATTCAGATGGCATCTTTCCGCTGGACGGTGTCATGCGTACTCATCAAGCCATTGCGGGCGTCTATGAAAATCTCGGTGCTAAGGACAAGCTTGGTTTGCTCGTGACGCCTGGTCCTCACAAAGACACGCAGGAGTTGCAAGTCGGTGCGTTCAAGTTTTTGCTAACCCATCTCGTTGGCAAAGAGCCTGTAATCGACTCGCCAGCATTGAAAGAATTGACCCCAGAACAGCTAGCCGTTTTTGATCGCGAGATCCCCGCCAACGAGCGTGTGACTTCAGCCAGTGAGTGGTTTACACCCTCGGACACACCTGAGAGTAACCCCAAAGTGGCTGCGGAAAAGTGGACTGAAAAATGGCTTCCCAATCTGAAAGCTACCTCGCTGCGTCATCCATTGCTGCTCTCTAAGGAACCTAGGATATTCGCGAGCAAAAGGTCAGGCGAATCGAAGGTCGGTAAATGGCGAGTATATCAATCACCAACTCAAGACGGCCACGCGATATCGATAGTGGCTATTGAATCGGCAGGCAAGTCGCTGCCTAATATTCACGTTGGCGCACTTGACGGGAGCGATATGACCGATGCGTCCATCGTAAAATTTCTCGAGGGCGAAGCAGCGGCAAGGTTGATTTCCAGCGACTCGACCGCAGCCCATTACTTCGTTCAAAGCCGAAACTCGAATTGGCAAACCCAAGCAGGCAGCTTGAAGAACAGAATTCAAACTGTTCGACGATTTTATTTGCTTGGGCAGATGCCCGAGCAATTGGTGCTTACCGATACGCTTAGCAGTTTGAAGTGGATTCGTAAACAATTTAAGGCGGACAGTGCGGTGCTTTCTGGCAGCGGTCGCTTGGCTCCAATCGCAACGATTGCCGCGTTGATGAGCCACACTGATAGCAACCAGGATACTGAGGCTCGCCAACCATCACTGAACTCCGCGTCAGTGACTATCCGAGCGATGCCGAAGCCGGTGCAAGCCTTCCTGGATTGCTGCGCGAAGTTGATTTTGCAAGTTTACTTGCTGCTGCGCGCGGAAGTTTTAAGGTGACTGAGTCGCAAGCGGCCTCCAACCAAGGGTACGAGGGCTTGGTTGATTCGGCCACTGAACCGCAACAAGCGACTGGGATGCGAATCGTCGAAGTTGACCAGGTCCGCGCGACCCTTTGGATTCGCGCGACACGTTGGACCCTACCAAATCTTGGCGATATGGCTGAACTGAGTTTTGAAAAGCCTGCTGGTGACTCGAAGCACAATATGGGCCCGCGGCTGCCAAGCTCGGGAGTTGACGGTTTGCGCTTTGCCGTACCGGGAGTACCAGCGGAAGTTCGCGCGAGTTATCGGCAGTTGGGCAAAGACAAGTGGATCAACACCGAATGGGCGCAAGTCAACCGCGACACAGATTTTTCGGCTCTGGCGAAACTTGAAGGCCTACAGCCCAATACCGAATATGAAGTGCGAACATCGGCGCGAGCCGTTGGAAGTGAGGCGACATCAACCATCAACGGCAAATTCAGAACGTTGCCCGATGCTGATTTAGACTCCCCATTTCGACTCGCTGTTGCTACGTGTCAAGATTTTCCTGATCGCGATGGGCCGCATGGGTTTGACCTTTATCGCACAATGCTTGAACGCAATACGACTGCATTTGTGATGGCTGGCGATGTGGTGTACTACGACAAATTAGCTCGCTCGATTCCGCTCGCTCACTACCACTGGCAACGAACGTATGGCTTGCCGACGTTGGTGAATTTTCATCGCCAGATTCCCACCTATTTTTTGAAAGATGATCACGACACCTATGTGAATGACTCTTGGCCCGGAACGCGATTTAAGTGGACCGAGGATTTTACGTTCGAAGATGGCCAAAGAATCTTCAAGCAGCAAACTGGCTTGCCTTCACCCGCCTATCGCACGTTTCAAGTGGGCAAAGATTTACAGATTTGGTTGATGGAAGGTCGCGACTATCGCAGTCCCAACGACGCGCCAGATGGCCCGGATAAGACGATCTGGGGCACTGAGCAGAAAGCTTGGCTCAAAAGTTCACTCGCTGGCTCCACCGCAAAATTCAAAGTGCTCATCTCGCCGACTCCGATTGTTGGACCGGATCGTGAGAACAAACATGACAATCTGTCGAACGATGTGTTTTCGACCGAAGGAAACGAAATTCGCAAATTACTCGCTGCTCACCCAAACCTAGTCAGCGTTTGCGGTGATCGACATTGGCAATATCACAGCGTAGATCCTACGACGGGCCTGAACGAATTCTCGGTTGGCCCAGCCAGCGATCGTCACGCTGGCGGGTGGAATCCGAAAGATTTTCGCAAAGACATGCACCGTTTCCTACGAGTCGCCGGCGGTTACCTTGAAATAGAGCTGCAGGGCAACGCAGCCATGCGAACGCTGACATTACGCCATTTAGACACCCATGGCACTGAGCAGCACAGCTACGTTCTGAAATGAAATCCCGCTGCCAGCGTATGCGTATAATTCGTTTAACGACAAGCCGCGGGAGACCACTGACCTAATAGCAATCGCTACGTTGTCCGCCGTAACGTCGGGTTAGACGGAGCGCGGGCGCCCTCGCCGGCGCTACCCGAGGTCTCGAAGTTGTGGTCGTGCAGGGTCAATGGATCATCGAAGCTCAATCCCTAGCGGCGACGGCTCACAGCGATTTCTCGCCTGGGCGAGCGGGACAACATGCAACCGCACAGTGAGCCATCGGCGCTAGTTTTGATGTTGCGCTATTTGAATTAGGGGCAAAGCCCCGATCGTTTACCTAGCCCAGGCCAACGGCGCCAACGGCCTGGGTCAAGGTAAACCACGAAAATCATAGGGCCAACGGCCCGGCAGTTTGGTATTGTAAGACCCTTCGACAAACAAACGGTCGGACCTTTGGTCCTTAGTAATCATTGCACCTTACACCCAGCCCGTTGGGCTGGGCTAGGTAAATTGCTGGGCCTTTGGCCCGAAAAGACTAAAATAGCGCAACATCAAAAGGCGCTAGCCGCGGGTCTCGAAGTTGTGGTCGTGCATGGTCAATGGTTCATCCAAGGGCTCTCGCTTTTGAGACTGCAAAGGATGAAATTGCTGTTGTCGGTCTAAATTCGGCTCGCATGCTGGCCGCTTGGCAGTAGAATTCAACATTCAAGAACGCAATTCACATCCACTGGCCCACGGGAAACTAAATGAACGAAGAAGTCCTCCAGCAGGTGCAATTGGTATATGGCGTAGAGAATTGGTCGGCCGGCTATTTTGACATCAACTCGCGTGGGCATATTATCGTTCATCCTTCAGCGGGCGATCAACGCTACGCCGATCTGAAAGAAATCGTCGATCACCTCGTTGAAAAACGCGACTTGCAGCTGCCGCTGCTGATTCGTTTCCCGCAAATTCTTAGCAGTCAACTGCGGACGCTTACCGCCGCGTACCAGGCTGCGATCACCGAATTCGAGTACTCGGGCCAGCACTATCCGCTGTTTCCAATGAAAGTGAATCCGCGACGAGAGGTTGTAGAAGAATTTCTGCGGGAAGGTGCCCGAAGCCGCGTAGGCCTTGAGTGCGGCTCGAAAGCGGAATTGTTTGCGGCCATAGCACAGGAGCAAAGCCCTGAGTCGCTACTGCTCTGCAACGGATTCAAAGACGAATCGTTCGTGCGGACGGCATTGCTCGGTGTGCAAGCCGGTAAGCGAGTCACCATCGTCGTCGAGAAACTCAATGAACTGCGAATGATTGTCAAGTTGGCTCAACAATTAGGTATCGCGCCATGGATTGGACTGCGAGCCAAGTTGTATTCACGTGGTTCCGGCAAATGGGCTTCGTCGGGCGGCGATTCTGCCAAGTTCGGTTTGACGACCTCTGAAATTCTCGAATGTGTGCGAATGCTAAAGGAGGCTAAACTGGATTCGCAACTCAAGCTGATGCATTTTCATATTGGATCGCAAATCACTGACATCAAACGAGTGAAGAACGCGATGAAAGAAGCGGCTCGCGTGTACGCCAAGCTGCGACAGATCGGCTGCGGAATCGAGTTCCTGGACATCGGCGGTGGATTGGGCGTTGACTACGACGGCTCCAAGACGCGTTGGGATTCCAGCGTGAACTACACCGTCCAGGAATTTGCCAACGACGTCGTTTACAACTTGAAAGTAATCTGCGATGAAGAGAACGTGCCGACGCCGCATTTAGTGACTGAAAGCGGTCGCTTTATGACGGCCTATCACGCGGTCTTTATCACGTCGATTCGCGATGAAATTGAAACGTTTGCCGACGATCAACCTGTAGTCACTATCGATGACGATGACCCGCAAGTGATCACTGAGATGAAAGCGCTGTGCGATTCGATCAATGTGAAAAACTACGTCGAGTATTACCACGACACGTTGGAGCTCAAGGACGAACTGCACACGCAATTCAATTTGGGTTTGATCAGCCTAGAAGATCGTGCCAAGGGCGAAGTGCTTTACTGGGAAATCTGTGCTCGGGCTCTTCATGAGTCAGAAGCCGACCGTTTTCCGGCCGAAGAGTTTGAGCAGCTAAAGGGCATCTTGGCTCAGAAGTACCTCTGCAATTTTTCTCTTTTCCGCTCTGCACCCGATAGCTGGGCGATCGGGCAATTGTTTCCAATCGTACCCATTCATCGCTTAGACGAGAAACCTACGGACTATGCGACGCTGGTTGATGTGACTTGCGATAGCGATGGAAAAATTGACCGCTTCGTCGATTTGAAGGATGTTAAAGAAACGCTGGAACTCCATAACTGGGACGAGTCATCGCCCTATTATCTCGGTATCTTTTTGGTCGGTGCCTATCAGGAAGTTATGGGAAGCCACCACAACCTGTTTGGTCATCCCAACGAAGCACAGGTTGTGATTGACAGCGATGGGCGGTTCCATGTTACCAAGATCATCCCCGGCAGTCGCATCCACGACATGATGAATTTCGCACGTTACGATCGAGCTCAGTTGTGCGAATCCTATCGTCGGCAGTTGTCCGGGCAGG
>JANNNN010001009.1:0-2533 GCA_031398555.1 Planctomycetia bacterium
GTTCCGATAGTAACCCGAAGCGTCAGCGAGGGGCGTCTGATTCCTCGCTAACGCTTCGGGTTACTAAAAAATCAACAAGCCCTTGCCGGCTTCCGCGACCTTAAAAATCACCGCTATGCCACTCGATCCAATCCAAAATTCAATTGTGTCGAAACACTACTCATTACTCATCCTATCAGAACGGTTCCGATGCTGGGGTTGTTTATCCTGTTCGACGTAAATCTTGAACCCTACCGCGTGACTGGCACGTCGGTTTCCAAGTCTAGCGAGACCTGCTGTCCAGCCCGGATGGCCTCGAGCACTGCCTCGGGCGACTTTGACTTGCGAAGCCGCTCGGAAACATACTCGCTTCGAAAAAGAGCATTGATGTTTGCTAAGAGCCGCGATTGCATGCGGGCCTTACCATTAGGTGTTAGCAGCAAAAAAATAAGCTCGGCGCGCTCGCTTGACTCAGTCATTGGAACGCCTAAATCGCATCTCGCGAAACCAAGGATCGGTCGACGAATTCCGGCAAAGCGTCCGTGAGTAATAGCTACGCCTTCGCCTATGTAAATGGGCATAATGTGCTTTTTGCGAAGCACGTAGTCGGTGATGACTTTGGGTTCCACCGGCAATTTCTCCGGCGGTATAGATGCAACGATCTGTTCAACGGCGGATTGTATGGATTCGGCGTGCATGTTCAATAGGATTCGATCAACAGACAAGGCATCCGCCAGCGAGATGAACTCATCACCGCGGGCTTGGTCAAACTCATCGCCCATGTTGCCGACGATCTCTTGCACCAAGTCCTCAAAAGTAAGTATGCCCGTCCAATTTCCTTCGTCGTTGTTCACCAAAGCCAATCGATCATAGCGCCGTTGAAATCGTTCCAGCGTATGCTCGAGCGAATGGCTTTCTCGGACCACCAGACATGGTCGCGTGTGACTTCGAATGCGTTCGCAAGTCAAGAATTCCATTTCTTCGAAAAGCACACTTTTTACATGAATGACACCGATCGGCCGAGATCCTTCGTGTTCGACCACTGGATACCGTGAGAAGCGAGTATCCTTGATCATCTGCGCATTTTTGCTCCAGGGCATGTCTAGCCGAATGACATGGGTTTCAGAACTCGAACGCATCGAGTCAGTGACTTTTAGGTCCCCTAAGTCGACGATGTTCTCAATGAGTAATAGACGTCGAAATGGGATCAGACCGAGTTGTTCTGTTCGCTGAAAGAGCAGTTTCAAATCTTCTTTCCGCGGACGCAGCAGTGAAATAACAATACAGACCAATAGTATCAAGACTATCAACAGAAGTGAAACGCTGATTGGAACTTCGTAAACATCTTCCAGGACCATTTTGATGCCGAGAATGGTGATGATCGCCGCAAAACCATAATGCAAAAAATGAAACATCTTCATAAAGCCCTGCACCGCAAAGTACAGTGCTCGCAACCCAAGCATCGCAAAAATGTTTGAAGTGAAAACGATAAACGGGTCCGACGTAATGGCGAAAATTGCAGGAATTGAATCCGCTGCAAAAATGATGTCTGACGACTCTATCGCAAGCAGAGTGATCAGCATCGGCGTCACCATCAGCCGGCCAGCATTTCGCGTGAAAAAACGCCCATCTTCTGAACCTTCAGCGACTGGAAAGAACCGCCGAAAGAAGCGAATCATCCAGTTCTTTTCAGGTTCATACTCCGATTCTTTGCGAAAGAACATCATTAGTCCGGTCGCAATCAAGAACCCACCGAAAAGATAAATGGTCCAGTGAAAGCGGTTGAGCAGTGCGAGTCCAGCGACAATGAACACGACACGCAAAATGATCGCGCCCAAAATCCCGAACGCCAGTACTTTATGTTGATGTACGGGCGGCACTTTGAAAAAGTTGAAAATGAGAATGAAAACAAAGACGTTGTCGATGCTTAAGGATTTTTCAACCAAGTATCCCGCAAAAAACTCGAGGCCCGCCTCGAGGCCACGCTCATGGAATATCGCTATACCAACGTTGAAAATGAGCGCTAGCCCCAGCCAAACCCCAAACCATGTAAAAGCTTCCCTCATGGTTACGACGTGGGGACGCCGATTGATTAGACCCAGGTCTAAAGCGATCATCGCCAGGATGAACACAACAAACCCGATCCATGGCCACATGGTTAAATCCCTTTGGTTTGGTAACCGCCACGGTCGAGCTAGCGATACATTAGATTGCGACTGTGATAAGGGAAAAACCAAGAGCCTGCCTAATCACCGGAACCCGTGTCGCGGTTGAATGCTTCACTAAGCCACGCCGAAATCGCAGTCTCCTGACCACGGGCGGCCATAACAAATTCCACCCCCCGCTTAGCAACATTAGCTACAGCCCCTGCGATCTGCGCCTCGTCCTGCTGAACAGATCGAGCTTGTTCTTCAAGCTGCCTCAGCCTGGAAATTAAGTGATCGCAGTCGTCGTGGGCGATTCGCACATCCGCTGTTCGCAGCTTCTCAACCTGGGACGACAGGTCCACATCCTCTTTTAAAATGTTCGAAAACAATTCTTTATGAATTTTCTG
>JANNNN010001029.1:0-1304 GCA_031398555.1 Planctomycetia bacterium
CTTCCGAGTCGGCAATTTTTTGCATGTCGGCAACTTCTTCGCGGACTCTCGCAACGGCTTTCGGCCAGACTTTTAACATCAAGTCCATGGCTGCCTGCGGTGTTTTTGCCATCTGTCGCTCAAGACGCCAGTGCGCATGCGTTTCGTAGCCGAGCATCTTTGCGCGGACAGCGCGAAGTTTCAATATTTCAGCAATCAGTCCGTTGTTGTCGAATTTATCGCCGTTGTCGCCGCGACTGTAGTAAGTCTTCCAAACCTTCTCGCGCAGTGCTCGATTCGATGCATACGCCAACACAGGTTCCATCGATGAACGAGTATTCGTGACGGCCCATTGGCCAGGCTTCTTATGTTCTTTTGCGGCGTTGGCCATTGCCGAAACAACGCTGTCGGGAATGCCAGCCAACTCCGACTTGTCTTCAATCCAAGTCACATAGTTCTGCTCGTCGGCGAGCACGTTCTGGCTAAAGTCCGTAAACAAACTTGCCAGACGCGTGTTGATTTTTGACAATCGCGCCTTGTCTTCAACGCTCAGCTTCGCGCCTTGTCGAACGAATTGCTTGTAACGCTCCTCGGCCAGTCGTTTTTGAACGGAGTTCAGTTTCTTGTATTCGTCGCTTTGATAAACCCCTTCGATGCGTGCGAACAGCTTGGCGTTCTGAATGACTTTGTCTTCGTGCTCGGAAAGTTTGGGCATGACAGTTCGTTCAATATCCGGAATTGGTCCCACATTCAAATTTGATGTGTAGACCCCGAACAAAGTACTCAGCCGCTCGAGTGTCCGTCCAGCTGTTTCCAGCGCAACGATCGTATTTTCGAAAGTGGGCGAAGCGGGATCATTGGCAATTTTCTCAATGTCAGCTTGAGCTGCAGCAATAGCGACGTCGAACGCCGCGACAAATTCCTCTTGACGCACCAAGTGCCAAGGCGGAACACCACCGTAAGGTCCCAACCAAGTTGCAAGCATTTCGGCAGCGGGCATTGTTTTCTTCTCGCCTTTTTCCTGAGAGCAAACGTATTCCGTCAAGCTGCTGATGAGCAGCAGGCCGGAAGCAATCGCAGATTTGAGATTTCGTCGATGCAACATCACGCAACAACCTCGCAGTTTGAGCTGATCGAGCAAAGAGGAGACGCAGCACTCGCTGGCCATTCGATCGTTGTCACCAAGCATAACTGCCTATCGAACCGCTGGGAACGGGTAACTATTTCCTAGTCATTTTGTCTGGCACTAGTGGGAGTTCCAATACCGAGCCGAACCGAATGCAGAAATGATCGCTGACGCTGCGAGCTGCGGAGAAAATCGCAGG
>JANNNN010001082.1:0-16233 GCA_031398555.1 Planctomycetia bacterium
CTAGCGCCGTCGGCTCACAAAACCTGGCAGAACTGGACTGTCGCGGCACACTATTGTAGACAGAAATTTTCCTCAGCCGCCACTTTAGGGTTGATTAAGTGGGCACGTGACCGATACTACTCGCGAAGTTGAAAGAGTTTCCGCAGGGCGTCAAGCATGCTGGCGTGGTGGGTCGTATCCGCATTTTCGCGTAGCGATTGCAACGGCGGATGCAATAATTTGTTTACCAGCCGCTCGAAAGAAATTGCAACTTCATTTTCGACATTTTCGCTTATGCCATGCGGTTGCAGGCGTCCAAGTAGCCGCTGGAGTTCTTCTTGTTTAATTCGATCGGCTTGTTCGCGAAGAAGTTTAATGGTTGGGCCGCTACCGCGATGGATCATCTCGGCCATGAACTTTTGAGTTTCTTCCTGGACAATTCGTTCGGCTCGGGGCCACTCCTTTTGACGCAGTTCAATGTTTCGGTCACACACCTTTTGTAAATCGTCGACACTGAACACGTAGACATCTGGCAAGTCCGATATCGACGCATCAAAGTCACGCGGGACCGCTAAATCCAAGATCAAGATCGCCCGTCGCTTACGGCGTTGAAGAACCTTTTTAAATCGTTCGAGGGTAAAAATCGGTTCAGGCGAACTGGTTGTTGAGACCACCAAATCGGCTTCGCTCACACATGTTTCCAAAGCGTCCCAGGGTGCCGTAACAGCCTCAAATTGTTCGGCCAGCTCGATAGCCCGTTCAGGGTTGCGATTGACGATGCGTATTTGTTTAGCGCCGGCATCGGTCAGGTACTTAAGGGTCTCAGTACCCATATCGCCAGCCCCGATCAGCAGGATGCGTTTGTCATCGAAGCGTTCGAAGAATTGCGTTGCGACTTCGCTGACCGCGACGCTGGGTACGCTGATACGGCGGCGATGGATTTCAGTCTCGTTAGTGATACGGCGAGCGACGGCGGTGGCACGTTGAAACGCGCTGTGCATTAACCCACCAGCCGATGCACCTTCACACGCCAATTCGTAGGCGCTTTTAACCTGGGACAATATTTGGGCTTCGCCAACAATCATGCTATCGAGACTGGAGGCGACCATGAATAGATGCTTGATAGCTTGTTCATCTTCGGATGTAGCCAGTTGTTCTTGAAAGTCTTCGACGCGCAGTTTGTGAAAGTCTGCGAGGAAACCGCCTAAGTCTGTGGCGCTAGGCAGACGCTCAAGTGACTGCGTGGCGGTGTAGAGTTCTACGCGGTTACAAGTACTGAGTAGAACCGACTCACTTTCGGGAAAACGCGATGAGAAGACAGCGAGCGCTTGACGGACTTGATCAGGCGAGAAAGCGAGTTTTTCGCGGATCTCGAGTGGCGTTCGATGATGGCTGCATCCGATCATTCTCCAGAACATTAGACGGATACCCCCGCCATGTTCTCCGTTAGCGGTGCGTTACCATCTGGCTTCACGGCCAAAATCTTCACCGGCAAAATCTTCACCGGCAAAATCTTCACTGGCAAAATAAAGTCACACCCGGCACCAGTGACCCACTTTCGCGGGGCAGGCTTCTTTTGAGCTGTCTGCTTCGGAGCTTGACCGTGGGAAGAGAACAACACGATGCAAAGAACAACTAAAAGAAAAACAAAATTTGCAATGGCTAGATAGGCTGTGCGACGTCCGCCAAGCGAACTTTGCGAAGCGACTTCCATAATCGCGGCAATGAGAGACCAGATGAAGAGCGCGCATGTAAACACGATCCCACCGCTGAGCCACGCGATCTTGCCATCTTCACCAACATTCATCGCAATGCCGGAGATCATTCCGAGACCAAGCCCTATCACACTCACAAACAGGCTTAGGCGATTCATCGACTGAAGGAACTCCAACGTGGGCAAACTAAAGC
Organism: Planctomycetia bacterium; assembly: GCA_031398555.1. Taxonomy (GTDB): domain Bacteria; phylum Planctomycetota; class Planctomycetia; order Pirellulales; family Pirellulaceae; genus Aureliella. The sequence continues at coordinate 1,888 of JANNNN010001082.1, forward strand.
CCTTCGCGGGTCGAAATTTCGACTTCAACCGACGTGATTGAACGAGATACATAGTTCCAAACGCTACTCCGAAGCAGATGAACATCGTCCCAACAAGCAAACTAACCCCATGCAGCGAACGCCACAGTCCGGCAGTGGTCTCGGGCGCGAACGGAGGGGAATTTCGGACCACCATAGCGAGCACAATCAACGCCAGAATAGGCGGCGTCAAAAAAACGCCAATCGCAGACTGTGGGTTGCGTATCAGCAAGAAAAGATAGATACCCGCGAGACCCCAAGCGCCGAGAATTGCCCACTGAAACCAACTTGAAAGCCACAGCGGTGCAGCATCGGCTCCGCCGCTCAACTGGTTAACCAAAAACAAGGTGTGCGCGATCCATCCCAATCCGAGCATGCCGATCAGAATCAGATTGCGTCCTGGAAAGCGGACCGCCAAACGGCTCAGTTCAAGCAATAACGCTATTAGATAGCTGAGCAGAAAACAGGTGACGGTGACACCAGGCAGCATAGGTGACGCCTTTTTTTAGTAGATCTCCGTGAAACAAGTAAGCCAGCGCTCGCAGCGCGAGAGCTGGCTTAACGATAGTAAACAGACTAGGCACGAGGCAAATCATCAACAGGCCAATGGACGGAGCGAATAGATACTTTTGGAGAATCAGGTTACTCCGAACCAATCAGTCCCATTCTTCTTCTTCTTCGTCGTCGTCGTCCTCTTCCCATTCGTCGTCTTCGTCTTCATCCTCTTCGTCATCCCATTCGTCATCATCGTCTTCTTCGTCGTCGACTTCTTCCCACTCGTCCTCTTCAGTTTCTTCGTCTTCGAGTTCTTCCTCTTCGTCGGCAACTTCGTCGCCTTCTACTGCGGCGTCTTCTTCTTCTTCTTCCAATTCATCTTCGTCGTCATCGAAGTCATCATCGTCGTCGTCGACTTCATCGTCGTCTTCGAAGTCGTCGTCGTCATCATCGATTTCAGCGCGAACTACTTGCGAAGACAGCGTTGTATCTCGCAATTCATCGATGGGGGGTTCAATTAACGCTGTCGCCGAAAAGCTCTTCTTCACAGTGGACTCCTTTGCTTCTGAGCCTGTCCCTGGGTCTTGTTCAAACGAAGATTCAAGGTTACTTACCGTGTCCTGCGAAATGAAGCGGGCTTCGTTCACCCAATCTGCTCGGGGTAACCGATCAGCACTTCGCAGTCCAAATATTTGTAAAAAACGATTGGTGGTTCCGTAAAGGTAGGGGCGGCCCAATTCTTCGCTTCGGCCACTGATCCTAACCAATTCCGTTTCCATCAGTTGTTTCAAAACTTCAGTACAGCCGACGCCACGAATGGCCTCGACTTCCGCTCGCAATACTGGTTGTCGATACGCCACTACCGCCAATGTCTCCATAGCTGATTGCGATAACTTAGTCACTCTTGGCAGATGTGCTAGGCGTCGTAACCACGGAGCGAACTGGGGGCGAGTGAGCATCGTCATTCCGCCAGCTACTTCTTCAATTCGAAAAACACGACCGTCTTCTTCATATTGCTGATTTAGCTGGCGGATCAGTGTACGCGCTTCCGTTGCGTCCGCCAACCCAACTAATTTTGCTAATTTTCGGCTGCTTACTGCTTCTCGGGACAGAAACAAAACCGCTTCCATTCGCCGCTGCTTTTCAGTCTGGTTTAAGTCCTCGGTCGCAATATGTGGGGCAAGTGAACTCTCCTTCGTGCGAACATCGGTCAAACAGTGTATAAAAAACCAGTACTTTGTGCGACCACTACAGGTCAAGCTCATTACTTTCCGCGAGTTTCTAGCGTTATGTTTGACCAAGACTCGCTCCTACTACTCCAACATCCGTGTTCGTCTGCCTGTTGCGCGAAGTCGAAACCCCTCGCGAGAATGCATTTATAGCACGCAATGTCTTACAGGACACTAACGATTTTCCGACATCATGTCTTCTTCCAACAAAGCTAGCAAATCCCCTGCCACGAAACGGACCCCCCTGTTACAGTCATGGACACTGCCCATTACTTTCATCGGCACGGGCATTTTTATTGCTGTGCTTTTCGGGTATTTGCAAACAACCGTTGTAACGGGTTCAGAATTCGATACGGGATCGTGGACGGTTCGAACTTTTTGGTATCGTCGCGATCCTTTTTCTGGTCGACAAATGACCGGAATACTGCGTGAGCTACCTACTTCGCTCTCCACCACCGCTGCTTTCCCAAATTCTTATTTCAGTGGCGCCGGTAGCAAACCTGCGCGGTGGGATTTAGTAAAACTGCAAAGTGGTCCATCCCTAACGGAAGGGCCAGCCAACGTGCTGAAAAGCTATTTTGATGGACATCTTGCTGACCAATTTTGGACTACCTGGAGCTCTGAAAACCCGGCCAAAGCTAAGACATTGTGGCCTGCGGCGCGGGACTTGGTCGACTTAGAACTCTATCATGAATTGCCGAAGATCATGGAATTGGCCAAGGTTGATGCAACTGACGCAGAATTCACTACCATGATTGATGGGGAAATGTCAACTTCCTTAAAGGCTCATGCCGACAAATTGCGAGTCGAAGAGAACACTGACGAGTTGGCTATAGTAAAAACGATACTTAGCAAGTATTCGACAAACACACCATAATCTGAAACACTTTTGCTGCCCGAGACTAAATCTGGTGGACACTCTGTATTTTGACCACAATGCCACCACCTCAATCGATCCTGCAGTTGTTCTTCGGATGCAGGAATTGTATTCCCAAAAATTGGCTAACCCGGCTAGCCAACATCGAGCGGGACGTGCTGCTCTAAAAATACTTGAGCGCGCCAAAGCGGATTTGTTGCGGCTGATTGATGCACCAGCGGAGGGAATGAATACCGCGCAGGTCATCCTCACCAGCGGTGGGACAGAAGCGAACAACTTGGCAATTGCTGGTCTTTGCCGTTCCCCAGACGATAATACTCATCAACCTGTCGCAAACTCGACCAACACCATCATCTGCGGCATCGAACATCCAAGCGTTCTGGAAGCAGCGGCCGAGTGGTCGCCACGTGTTCAAATCCTCCCAGTCGACCACTTAGGCCGAGTTCGATTGGACGTACTTGAAGAATGGTTGGCGATCGCCGACGCAAAGGGGGACCGAGTCGGTTTAGTAAGCATCATGCTGGGCAACAATGAAACCGGCGTTTTGCAGGATTTGCCCACGATTTGTCTCATTTGTCACCGTTTCGGCGCGGTTGTTCACAGCGATATTGTCCAAGCGGTGGGCAAAATTCCTTTCTCAATGCAAGATTTTTCAGTCGATGCCGTGACGTTAACTGCTCACAAACTGCATGGTCCAGTTGGAGTTGGGGCTTTGATTTTGCGTCACGGCTTGAGCGTTCAACCTTTACTGTTCGGTGGCGGTCAGCAACTTGCGATACGTCCAGGCACCGAGCCAGTTGTTTTGGCGGATGGTTTCGCTTTGGCTCTTAGATTAACCCTCGAGGCCCAGTCCAACGGCGATTACGAGCGGCTGGCGAAAGTACGCAATTCGTTTGAGCAAGCATTGGTCGATCAACTCCCGGACATTGAGGTTATTTCAAACAACGCTTTTCGCTTACCCCATACCTCCAATATCGCTTTTCATGGAACCGATCGCCAAGCTTTGCTGATGGCCTTGGACATGGCAGGAATTGCCTGCAGCACTGGTTCGGCGTGTGCGAGCGGCAGCGGCCGACCCTCTCACGTTTTACAGGCCATGCAATTACCCAAGAAAACCGTGGGTTCAGCTCTCCGGTTTAGCTTCTCCCGAATGACTACTGATGATGAGCTAAACGAAGGGATTTTGCGTATAGTTCGAACGGTTCGCAAGTTTCGTTGAGTCGTAGGATGGGACCATTTGTCCCGTCCTTATTGTTTTTTCCAGATGATTTTCGGGTTGGGTGGCGCGTCCATGAGCATTCGAAGGGGGTGGTCCACTCGTTACGCAGCACGCCCGTCGAATATTCAGGCGCGTGCCACCCAAACAACTTCAGCCCAAAAATCTAATATGGCAAAGCACTTGCGCTCGGGACAATTGTCCCAAGCTACGTTTTTTCCCTTTGTTAGGTTTTGAGCCATGTTCGCAATTTTTCTGGCACGCCACGATCGTCCGCGCATTAGAATATTCCTGCAAGTTAGCCTTTTCAGCTCATGCGCTTTAATGTTTGTCTATACCATCAAGATCGCCGTCTGTGGCCACTACCTCTGACTCGATTAAGTTAATTTCGCTTGAACAGCCTGCGTCGGTACGTCGTCTTCAAACTTCGACGGATGAGCGTGGTTGGATTTTGCCATCTTTTTGCGTCGGTCCTGAAAATTTTTCCTTAGATTATCTGTTTGCTGACCAACAAATTAGCACCTTGGCCAACCTGTCGCCAATCGTACTGTTTGGAGCCAAAGGTGTTGGCAAGTCCTCTTTAGCCGTAACTTTGGCGGTTCAGTGGTCACGATTTACTGCAGCGCGACCTTTGCACCTAACGACCGGCGAGGGGTTTTGTCGGGATTTTGAAGCTGCGATTGAAATCGATGACATTGAGCACTTTCGCAATCGCCATCGGCGTTGCAAGCTGTTGGTAATCGACGATTTGGAATTTGTATTTTCAAAAGTTGCGGCGCAGGAAGAACTGATTGCGACGCTCGATACTTTAGAAACTGAGCAAAGGCCGGTGATCCTATGTCTAACACGATTGCCCGCTCCGGAATCCGGTATTCTTCCAGCTTTGGCGAGCCGCTTGGTTTCAGGTTTTTCCGTTGAGTTGCATGTGCCTAGTATAATAACGGCGGATGAAATCTTGCGACTGCTAGTCAAGCGAATCGATCCCGAACTTCCACTCGCCGAATTGATCAAGTTTGCTCGGCTACGAGCTTCGCCGCTCAATGCACTGGATCTAGACGCTTTTGTTAATTTGGCCAGTCAGCATCGAAAAATCAGCGGTTTTGTTGACAAGAACGTACTGGCCGCTATCGTTGACCAAGTTTCCAGTGGAACCGTTCCGACCGTGGCATCGATTGCCAAAGCCGTCGGTAAGCGGATGGGCATCAAAATCAATGAACTTCGAGGATCAACGCGACAATCAAAAGTGGTTCGCGCTCGGTCTCTTGCAATCTACTTATCCCGTCGCATGACAACGCTAAGTTTGCAGCATATTGGCGAATATTTTGGAGGACGCGACCATTCCACTGTGTTACACTCTTGCAGAAAAATCGACAAACTTCTGGAATCAGATTCCGAACTAGCAGCGGCTAAGAATGATGTCGAGATAGAGCTTCAATCTAGGAAAAACCAGATCGATTAGGGCTAAAATGATGAGTAAGTGGCTATTAATTTCGTGTTATTGTCTCACCGCCGTTGTCGTCGGTGTCGCCTGCCGCATTGAATACCTCAACATTGAAAGTCAATATTTTCTGCCGCGGCCTGAAGCCAGTCCTGGGGGTTGGGTGATACCAGAACTGGACGAAGTTCTCGAACGTTCAGACGATCTTATTTATGAGCGTCGACAAAATTTCGCTGACGTCGAAGCCTCCGAGAATGGCGGTGCATCGGCTGAAGTATTATTCGGCGCTCCGTATACTGCCGCCGAGCAGCGGACTTTAGACTCCATGAAAAAACTTCATGCTTCGCATACGACCTTGCAATGGTGGGTTAGTTCGTTTGGAATAGCTCAGTATTTCGTAGCTCCGGCCGCTCTTATTGTCGCTATAATTTGCTTTGTTTCCCGTGGTAATTGGGCTGCTAAATCATCTGCTGCCTTGTGCGCTGGTCTAAACGGAATCGGCATTGTTCTTATGCTGACCCGCAACTACTGGTTCGTCTAGCGCGTTGCAGCATCGCTAGGCAACGCTGTGAGGCATTTTGGACGAGGAAATGTAGCTGGTTTCGTTAGAAACCGGTGCCTGTCAGAGCCCACATCTGTGCAACCGGTTTCTAACGAAACCAGCTACCAAAAGGGATTCCTTGAATTGGAAAACTTTGGGGCTCGCCCGCTAGGGCCGCTTCGCTTGTAACGCTGTTCAGAGTCCTAACGCGGATTCTTGGGGCTAAGCTTGTTGCCAATTACTTTCGGCAAAACTCTGCGCGGATCTAAGCCTGCTACAACTAGCAGACGGCTGATGCCAGTCATCAATTTGTGCCACTCCGTTAGCAACTCTGGTACTCCGAAGTTACCTGCCTCGCTATTTCCCAGCCCTCGCTCGCTGACCGAAACTGTCGTTCCGAGGTGCATTAGGGCTTCGAGTACCAGATGATCGTGGCGATCCTGTTCAGCCAACCCTGCATCTTCGTAAATCCACAGGTGAGCCCCCAGAGCTTCATCCAATAGTCGCAATGCTGCATGCTTAGCCGACGGAGCTGTTACAACCAGATTTTGCGAACCACAAATTACATAAAATTTCGACATCGAAGACCTTTCCTTAGATCGCTAGTGAATGGTACTAGAGTCAGTCTTTGCTGGCCTCTACCGAACGGGTACTCCCCCGACAAACTTAATAATCGCTACCCTTTTGACACGTTCGGTCACGCTCCAAGAAAATTTTCTGTTCTTCGCTCAAAACAAACTTCCGCCTAGTCCTAGCATGCTTTCCCCGGCCTTCCCGTCATGGGTTGTAGCCTCTGGGCTGCTTCAGACTTTTTTGAGCTGATGCGGTCTCTAGGTTGCTGTAAAGTCGGTTTTCGTTCTTCTGCCAGTCCACCATTTTGATTCTAGCCTGTTCAATCAGACCAATTTGTCTTTGTGAACAAGTTGTTAATCCGATGTCTAGGATCGTTGACGAAAAGCCTCTCTATTTCAGTCCCAGCAGTCGCATGTCGGTAAACGCCTAATAAGTGACACTTAGCGAACGCCTAGCAACACTCGCCAAGCATTTTTTGCACCGTCAGTTGCCCGTCAATTCGTTCACGTAACTCTAATACTGACCTACAATTACAGCCGCCACGCCTGTTGTGGAAAACACTTTTCGGTGTTGCTCTTCCTACTACTACTATAGATATAACTAAGGTGTTTAAGACAATTCAAGAAAGTCGCTTGAATCAAACTTTGCTTTTGTTGCCATGGGGCGGGTTTTGCAAAGCTCGCTGAAGTAGTACAACAACCACTTAGAAAAATTTGCGTAAGTGGTCTGTTGGAGTGTCAATCACTATGAAAATCTCATGCGATCGTGAAAAACTTGCCGGGGCGTTCCAATTAGCAGGGAGCGTTGCCCAATCGCGCAGCCCCAAAGAGATTCTTCAAAACATCAAGATCGACGCGAACGAAGAGCGAGTGACGTTGATGGCCACCGATATGGAAACCGGCATCCGCATCGATGTTGACGGTGTCGACGTTCAATCCCCTGGCAAAGCCCTTTTGCATGTTGGCCGCGTGGGTATGATCCTCCGGGAAAGCAGCGACGATCAACTGCTTTTTGAAACGGATGAATCCGCCACGATCATCAAAGGCCAGCACTCGGAATTTAAACTGCCGAGCGCCAATCCAGACGAATACCCAAGCGTCATCGCTTTTGAAGAAGAAGTTTATCACGAGATTGCAGCTCGGCTGTTCAAGGAAATGGTCAAGCGAACTAGCTTTGCAACTGACCCAGACAGTTCGCGGTTCGCGCTTGGCGGCGTACTCATGGAACTCAACGGCGAAGAAGTTTTGGCCGTAGGCACCGATGGCCGTCGCTTGGCTCGTATGAACGGTAAAGGCAAAAGCGTTGGAGGCCATCAAACATCGGGTAACACAACCATCATTCCAACGCGGTCGCTGAGCCTCATGGAACGCTCGATCGGCGACAAAGAAGAAGTCATCCACATAGCCGCCAGACAGAACGATGTCCTGCTGCGAACCAGCCGCTGTACGATTTATTCACGACTGGTAGAAGGTCGTTATCCAAATTGGCGTCAAGTCATCCCTTCGCGGACCGAATCGGTGACCATCGATTTGTCAGTCGGCCCGTTCTTCAACGTCATTCGTCAAGCGGCGATCGTAGCCGACCAGGAAACTCGCGGATTGGATTTCGAATTTGGCGATGGAACATTGTTGTTGACGGCTAAAACGGCTGACCTCGGTCAAAGCCGCGTCGAATTGCCGATCGATTACACCGGCGAACCCATTCGTTTGAAATTGGACTATCGATTCGTCAGCGATTTCTTAAAAGTCCTAGAACCTGAATCTAAATTCAAGATGGACGTGGTTTCAGGAACGCAACCTGCACTGCTAACCACTGAAGACGGTTATGCCTACGTAGTCATGCCCATGGCTCTCGACTAAGTAGCCTAGGCTTCCAGCCTGGGAATATTGCCTTCGCTGTCACTACATCTTTGAGCCCCAGCATAGGAGCGATCCAAATGAGCGTTACCGCGTTCATGGAAAAACACTACCGACATTACAACGCTCGCGAAACGTTGGCGGCAGCTCGCTCCTACAAGCAGTTCGTAGAGGGTGGCGGCAAAATGCTGGTCTCACTAGCCGGGGCGATGAGCACTGCACAGATCGGTGTGTCGCTGGCCGAAATGATTCGCCAAGACAAGGTTCACGCGATCAGCTGCACGGCCGCTAACCTTGAAGAAGACCTCTTCAACCTCTTCGCGCACAACGAATACAAAGTCATCAAGGATTGGCGAGCCCTCAGCGTTCAAGACGAAGTGGACCTACGCGACTCAGGGTTCAATCGAGTCACCGATACGTGCATTCCCGAAACAGTCATGATGCACATGCAAGAACGCTTGACGAAGTACTGGGTAGAGCAAGCTGAGAAAGGCGAGGGCAAGTTCCCATACGAGTACTTCTACAAAGTGCTCGAAGAAGAAGACCTCAAGCAGCACTACCAGATCCCACTTGAAGACTGCTGGGTCTACGCGGCTAAACAAAAAGGGATACCCATCGTCTCCCCAGGCGCCGAAGATAGCACCCTTGGCAACATGTTCACCGCTCGTGTTATGGACGGCACAGTGAAATCGCACTCGGCTCTCAGAAGCGGTACCGAACAGCTGCAGGTGCTCACTGAATGGTATCGTCGCGAAAGCAAATTATCGCCGATAGGATTCTTCCAAATAGGCGGCGGCATAGCCGGCGACTTTGCAATCTGCGCAGTGCCCATGCTGATTCAGGATCTCGATGAAGAAACCAACCTGTGGGCTTACTTTTCTCAAATCAGTGACGCAGTCACTAGTTACGGCGGTTATTCAGGGGCCGTTCCCAACGAAAAGATTAGCTGGAATAAACTCTCCGCCGAATGCCCGAAATTCATGATCCAAAGCGACGCTACCATCGTCGCCCCACTAATTTTTGCTTACGTCTTAGGGCAATAGCCCTCAGTGATTTTGGTTTAAGTAGACCGCGTAACGCTGGTCAATCGATGGTTCACTCGTCTAAACCGAAAGCGGAAGGATTTTTGACAAACGGAAAGAGGATCTTTAGACTCCTAATTTTAAGGCTATAATGTATTTTGAAATTTGAACGGTTTGGCGAGACTTAGAGACGCGAAGGGCATTGCAGTGACGTTCTGTTTTCCTTTATGGCCCGGCCTGGTTTTGCCACTTCTTTTAACGGCCACGCTTGCAGCTGAAGAAGAGGCCATATTCTTTCGCGGGTTGAATTTGAACGGGCCTAGGGTTCTTATCGATGGAAACGAGTGGGAAGGGCAGGAGTCGAAGAACTACTTTTGCAATGATCGATCTTTTGAGAATCAGCACGTAAAGCTGGATCCCGCTACGGACTCAGAGCGGGCCAAAATGATTAGGAGTAGTCGGTATGGTGGAAATCGACTCGAACTAACCGACATCCCGCCGGGTACCTACACCCTGTTCCTTTACGTTTGGGAAGACAACAACCCGGAAAATTTCTCTATCAAAGTCAACGGACGAATGGTTCTCGATAGCTTCAACAGTGGCAGCGAAGGAAATTGGAAAAAGCTCGGACCTTGGCCGATTACCACTAAGGAGAACCGAATCGTTCTGACGAGTCAGGGTGGGACAGCGAATTTTTCTGGCATTGAACTTTGGCAGGGGATCTACGATGGCTTTGGTCCAATTAAAGCCGAAGACTTAGCATTCTTTGAGAAACGCATTCGACCCTTGCTTGTCAATCGCTGCTACGAATGCCACAGCGCTGAATCAAAAGAACTGGCAGGTGATCTGTTAGTGGATTCGCGAGCGACGCTGTTGCGCGGAGGTGCCAAGGGGCGAGCAATTGTTTCAGGCGATCTAGAGCACAGTTTGTTAATTGAGGCCATCCGCTACACAAATGAAGACTTGCAGATGCCACCCGACAATAAGCTTACCGAGAGAGAAGTAGCGGACCTCGAACACTGGGTAAAAATTGGCGCACCCGACCCACGCTCAAGTTCTACCAAACACCTAGGTAAACAGATCGACATAGCCGCGGCAAAACAATTTTGGTCACTTAAACCAATTCTCCGGCCAGCCGTTCCAATGGTTAAGTTGGAAAGTTGGCCTAGCTCCGAAGTTGATTCGTTTGTGCTTGCCAAGCAAGAAGAACAGGGGCTGAGTCCGGCCCCAGATGCGGATAAGCGATCCCTGATCCGCCGCGCAACATACGACCTCCACGGGTTGCCGCCGTCGCAGGATGAGGTGACAGCTTTCCTAGCAGACAACTCGATACATTCTTTTCCCAAAGTTGTCGACCGCCTACTCGATTCATCGCGGTATGGGGAACGTTGGGGGCGACATTGGCTGGACGTAGTTCGCTACGCTGATACCGCCGGTGATAATTCGGATTATCCTATCCCGCAGATTCACAAGTATCGCGATTGGGTGGTCGATGCATTCAATAAAGATTTGCCATACGATGATTTTGTTCGCGACCAATTAGCGGGTGACTTGCGTGGTGGCGACAATGATGAACAGCGCAATAATAGAATAGTCGCGACAGGCTATATCGCAAACTCGCGACGCTTCGGCTCGCGTGTGGATGATTACCCTCAACATTTGACGATCGAGGACACAATTGACAATCTAGGCCGTACTTTTCTTGGAATGACGGTTAGTTGCGCGCGGTGTCACGATCACAAATTCGATCCTATTACCACCCGCGACTATTATGGCCTATACGGCATATTTAATAGCACGCGTTACCCATGGCCGGGAATTGAGCTCGACAAAAAACAGCGGGATTTTGTGCCGCTAGTGGCTTCCGAGCAAAGAGCCGAAGTTGAAAAATCGCTTAGGGAAAGTAGGAAAGAACAGTCTCGACTCGATTCGGTCGTGCAGAAACTTAAAGACTCGTTAAAGGACCTGGACGAAGCCAAGAAGGAAGTCGCGAATCAGCAATTGAAGATCGCTGAACAACTGGCCAAGGACTATTCACAACAGATCCCGCTTGTGGAAACTGCCTACGCAGTGGCCGAGGCTGAAACGCCGGGGGACGTCGCCGTCCAGCTAAAAGGAGATCCATTGCGTCAGGGAGACGTTGTTCCGCGACAATTTCTTACAGTGCTGGGCGGAACACGCCTGGCGGATGCTGGAAATACCAGCGGCCGCGGGCAGTTGGCCGAATGGATACTGGCCCACGACAATCCCTTGACGGCTCGAGTCATGGCCAATCGAATCTGGCAACATCATCTCGGCCGAGGAATTGTGCCCACACCCAACGACTTCGGTAAACAAGGCAAGCAACCCACTCATCCAGAGTTGCTGGACTATCTAGCGTTTGAGTTTAAAGGTAGCGGCTGGTCAATCAAATCGATGCATAGGCTGATAATGAATTCGCGGACTTATATGCAGTCAGCGCAGCGTACCCCGCAGGCTGTCCAACAAGATCCGACAAACCAGTGGTTATCAGGATTTCCGCGTCGGCGTCTGGAGGCAGAATCAATTCGCGATACTCTACTGGTGCTCGGTGGCAATCTGGATCTTTCACCAATGGGTCCGCATCCGTTTCCACCCCAATCGATGTGGGACTACACTCAGCACAAGCCGTTTAAATCACTTTATGAATCCAATCATCGCAGCCTCTACTTGATGACGCAGCGGATTCAGCGGCATCCGTTTCTAGCCAATTTCGATGGCGCCGATCCGTCGACCAGTACCGCATCGAGAATGGTCAGCACGACGCCTTTGCAAGCGCTATATTTAATGAATGATCCACTGGTTCACGAGCAAGCCCGCCTGATCACTGATCGAATTTTGAGACATTCACACGCAACGGAATCTCGATTGACCTTTGCTTATGAACTGCTCTTCGCTCGCCCACCACAACGCACTGAGACTGATGCTGCAATTGAGTTCTTGGACCAAGCCGAACGGTTGCTTACAGCCAGTCGGGTTTCCGAGCCATCTGCTCAGGAAACGGATGTTGAAACCGAAGCTTGGCGAGCATGTGTGCGCGGCTTGATACGATTGAATGAATTCATCTACTTGGACTAGTGGCTCCCATGTCGCACGATCGGTCTAGAATCGCAACACACCGCCGCGAAGTACTTCGCACCCTCGTGGGCGGTTCGCTGCTGATGCCCGCCTTGTTGTCCGAATTACTTGCCGAGGAACGGTCGCCAGCGGAAGATCCATTGGCGCCGAAGTTAGGTCACTTTGCCGCGAAGGCGAAGCGAGTTATTTTTGTGTTCTCCAATGGCGGCGCGTCGCATATGGACACGTTTGACTATAAGCCGCAATTGTTCAAGGCCGACGGGAAAATGATGGGAGCCGGAGGCGGGTTGTCGAATGAGCAGCGAGTGCTGTTGAAGCCACTGTGGGAGTTTCGCCCCGGAGGCACATGCGGGACGTTGGTCAGCGACCTCTTTCCGAACATCCGCGAGTGCATGGACGATATATGTGTTATCAAGTCGATGAATGGCAATGACAACGAGCATTACAACGCTACGCTGGGAATGCACACCGGTTCGTTCTTTTTCTCACGGCCAAGTATCGGGTCATGGGTTAGTTACGGGCTAGGAACAGAAAATCAAAATCTCCCTTCCTTTATCGCCCTTGCACCCCAGATGCCCTACGCCGGAACGCAGATTTTCAATAATGATTTTCTCCCCGCATACCATCAAGGTGTGCGTGTCTTGGGTGGTAAAGAGCCAATTGCGGACCTTAATCGGCTAACAAAGCAGAAGGGCCTGCAAGAATTGGAGCTTGGGTTTGCCGATTTGCTTAACAATCAGCATTTGAAGGAACGCGCCCACGATAGCGATTTGTCGGCTCGCATCCGAAGCTTTGAGACCGCTTTTCATATGCAAGCTGATGCACCTGAGGCGTTTGATGTGGCGAATGAAAGTGATGAAACGCTAGCGATGTATGGCCTTAAGCGCGGTGAAAGCGAAGGCTTTGGCTGGCAATGCCTAATCGCCCGAAGGTTGGCCGAAAGAGGCGTACGTTTCATAGAGCTGGTTGACGGAAGCAGTAGCAACAATTGGGATCAGCACGGAAATATGGCGGAACATGCCGAGCACGCAAAAGTCATCGACCAGCCTCTCGCTGGCCTTATCAAAGACCTAAAGAACCGCAGAATGCTAGATGAAACGCTGGTTGTTTGGACCACCGAATTTGGGCGAACCCCAGGAGTCGACGGAAATAAAGGCCGCGGCCACCATAGTGCCTGTTTTTCCTCTTGGATGGCAGGTGGCGGTGTAAAGGGTGGCATGAGCTACGGAAGCACCGACGAATTAGGCGCTGTCGTCGCTGAGAATGGCGTCCATGTGCATGACTTCCACGCAACCATACTCCACTTGCTCGGAATTGACCACACGCGGCTGACCTATCGGCACGCTGGTCGCGACTATCGCTTAACGGACGTGCATGGCAAAGTGGTACAAGCCATTTTGAGCTGAACGATCTTTGTCTATGCCCGGATCTATGCTTCGTTCAGGTATCCGAGATGTAACTCGGCATGTCGAAGGTTCAAGCGAATGCGATCTTCATGGCTCATTTTTCCGAACGCTGGGCTGTCATGTTTGGCTTGTTCGCCGACGGCTAAACGCTGGAAAGCTTTTCGCAAACGAGCGATACCCTGATCTGTGGGAGTATCATCGGCTCCGATCGTACCGCCTGGAATACCTGGAATTCTGACACCTCGCGGCATGCCTGACTCCAACATTTTTTGCAAACGAAGCCGGAGAAGCCAGCGGACAAACCAGGGCGGCGATTTGATCGGGTATCCGTCGTAGCCATATTCAATCCAAGCGGTCAAGTGAGCCATGATTTGCCCAGCTGTCCAGTTTCCGGATGTTATCAATTGCCCACATTTGTCCAGTTCGACGATTTTGTCTAGTTCGCTATTCACGTCCGTAACAGAATTGAATCGAAGCTTCCGATATGCCACTTGGCTGGATTTTGTAGCAGCTGTCATTTTTATTTTTCCCGTTAACAGTGCCGAGGCATTGGCTCGCGAGTGCATTTGGTTTTGTGTG
>JANNNN010001108.1:0-6905 GCA_031398555.1 Planctomycetia bacterium
GTTTGATATTCTCGTGTCGTTTATCGGGTTGTTGTTTCTGTGGCCATTGATCCTTTTAGGTTGGGTCGCAGCACGTATCAGCACTGGTGCAGATGGTTTTTTCGTTCAAACTCGCGTTGGTATGCATGGTAAGACTTTCAAGTTGTTGAAGTTGCGCTCGATGCGCAGTCGAGCCGATGTGCAAACCACAGTAACTACTCGCCAGGATCCGAGAATCACGCGAGTGGGTTCGCTGCTTCGCAAGTCCAAGATGGATGAGTTACCGCAGTTGTGGAATGTGCTGGTTGGTGACATGAGTCTCGTGGGTCCTCGCCCCGATGTGCCAGGATTTGCCGACAAGTTGACCGGTGATGACTTGATCGTACTCTCGATTCGACCGGGGATAACGGGGCCTGCTTCGCTGGAGTATCGGCACGAAGAAGAGTTGTTGTCGCAGCAAGCCGATCCAGAAGCATACAATCGCGACGTAATTTGGCCTCGAAAAGTTGAACTCAATCGGGCTTATGTTGTTGAGTATTCGTTCTGGAAGGATCTTGGCTACATTTGGCAGACGATCGCTGGCGGGATAAGCTGAAACTGACATGAATCTAGTCGTCCCTACGAACTACGGCTAACAGCCAAGCATAGCTCAAATATATTACTCCAAATCAAACGCGTTCAGCAAAACCCAATCCAAATGGACTATTGGGGACAGTTGCCATCATGCCGAGCACCAGCGTCGCGGTTAAGTTCGTGAATACGAATGCGATGGTACCAAAGCCAATATCTCCTCGCAACGCGTTGATGTTCGGTACTGCTGTAACTAGTAGGAGCGGCAATACCAGCGCCATTCCGTGGATATGCCACGAAGGTTTTGTTGTCGCAATAATAACTTTTTGCATTTCATTTGACTTTTCACAATTTTGCTTTTTGCGATAGCCAAAAGAGGATACTAAAACGTTACGGCTGTGAACCGTGGCGCTCTCCGCGGGTTTCGAAGTGCTTGTCGGTAAATGGCAATAAAATATGCAATGCATAGGAACCGCGTTTAGTGTAGGAACTCAGAGATTGGAACGGGTTGTTGCGATTTGATCGACAACTACTTCGAGACCCGTGGCTAGCGCCAGCGGCTCACTAGTACCACCAATTGATGACTTTGTGGCAAGTGGCGATTTTTGGGTGGGGTGACCAAGCTAGGACGGGCTCAACGAATGCAGGTTTCGTAGCTAAACTAGTACGTATTGAAGGATAGGTCATTTTGAGTGCGGGGTAAGCATTGATGTTAGCTAAACGAGTCATTCCTTGTTTGGATGTGAATGGCGGGCGGGTGGTGAAGGGGACGAACTTTTTGAATCTGCGGGATGCGGGCGATCCGGTAGAAGTGGCTGCCCGGTATGAACGCGAGGGGGCCGATGAACTGGTTTTTCTGGACATCACGGCTAGTCATGAACAGCGGGGAATTATGCTGGACGTCGTTCGTCGGACAGCCGAGCAGGTATTCATGCCGCTGACCGTGGGTGGCGGAATCCGGACTCTGGACGATATCCGAGCCTTGCTTTCAGCCGGTTGCGACAAGGTTTCGATTAACACGGCCGCGTGCAGGGACCCGGAGTTTGTGGCCAAGGCCGCGGATCGATTTGGGAGCCAGTGCATTGTGGTGAACATTGATCCGAAGCGAGTGCACCGCAGTGGAAGGGAAATCTGGGAGGTTCATATCCACGGCGGGCGAACTCCGACGGGGTTGGAAGCCGTATCATGGGCAGAGCGGATCGAGGAATTGGGAGCGGGCGAGATCGTTTTGACTAGTATGGATTGCGACGGAACTTGCGACGGCTACGATTTAGAAATCACGGCGGCGGTGAGTTCAGCGGTGGGGATTCCGGTCGTTGCGAGCGGTGGTGCGGGTTGTCCGGAGCATTTGGCAGACGCAATTCTGATAGGTAAAGCCGATGCGGCTTTGGCGGCGAGTATTTTTCACTTTGGTCAGTATACAATAGAGGAAACAAAGCGGATTATGGCGAGACGCGGTATTGCCGTTCGACTGTAGAACATTTGGCTTAAATGTTCCTGGGTTGGAAGATGCGAGGACGTTCGGGACGAATGGTCCCTAGCTACGATTAGATTCTGATATATTCTGGAGCAAGAGATACATATGGCTGAAGGAAACGGATCGCCCGCGTCGGACCCAACGCTTGATCGCTTGGTCGGAAATTTGCTCAAGGAGCGCGTCGAGCTGGAGGTGGATAAGCTTTTCCGAGCGTTGGTAAAGCTGAAAGGTAGCGACTTGCATTTGAAAGTTGGGCGGCCACCGATCGTGCGTGTCAATGGCGATTTAAAGCCACTTAACCGACCACCGATTGAGAACGAGGAGATGGTCCGTCTGCTGGTACCGATGATGGACGAGCGGGCTCGGCGATTCTTTGAAGAAGAGGGTGGAGCTGACTTTGCATATGTGGTCGACGTCGACGGTGTTAAATGGCGTTTCCGCGTTAACATGCTCAAGCAGCTCGGTAAAATCGGCTTGGTTGCTCGTCGCGTGAACAATTACATTCCACCATTCGAAGGTTTGTACCTGCCGCCAGCGATGGAAACACTTTGCCACTTTGATCAAGGCATGGTTCTGTTGGCTGGGGTGACAGGTTCGGGAAAAAGTACAACGATTGGTTCGATGCTCAACTACATCAATTCAATCTACAGCAAACACATCTTGACGCTCGAAGATCCGATCGAATTCGTGTTCACTGAAGATAAGTGCTTGATCAATCAGCGTGAAATGGGGATGGACGTCAAGAATTTCGAAATCGGTATGAAGCACGCGGTGCGGGAAGACCCGGATATTATTCTAGTGGGTGAGTTGCGTGACGAAGAGACGTTTATGACGGCGATTCACGCGGCCGAAACAGGTCACTTGGTATTTGGTACGATCCACGCCTCGAGTGCTCCCACTACGATTGGCCGTATTTTGGATTTGTTCCCGGAAGAAATGCACGGTGCGATTCGAAGTGCGATTGCGTTCAACATGAAAGGCATTGTGGCTCAGAAGCTCCTTCGCTCGATTAAGCCTGGCGTGGGTCGCGTTCCAACTGTCGAAATCATGACGATGACACCGATGGTGCAAAAATTGATTCTCGAAAGTAAGGATTCGAAGTTGCCTGATGCCATACGAATTGGTATCGCTGAAGGGATGCAAGACTTTACGATGAGCCTCAAGGATTTGATCGATAAGGAACTGATTGATCGTCCGACGGCATTCGAAGTCGCTCCGAATAAGGACGCGCTAAAGATGGCGCTCAAGGGTATTCAAGTCAGTCAGCCTGGTATCATTTAAGCGGCTGTTCTCAGCGTCGAGTTGCGGTTGTTTTGCATCTAAGATTTCAGTGGACTGTATATGATTCGCAAGAAAAAAGCGGCTAGTTCGGGTTCCAGCGGCAAAGAGCTGCAATTGCCGATGATGGAATTCAAACCACCTGTTTCGGATAAGCAGGTCCAGCAGGGGATTTTGATTTCTTGTCGTGCCGTTGAGCAGTATCCTGCCGCAGTCATGTTGCTTGCTCAAGCGCTTGCGGTGCGAGCAGATCAGGTTTTATTGGATTGCACGGCTCAGGGTGTATCAGTTCGCTGCCGGGTGGATGGGTTGTGGGAGAACATGCCTCCGATGGATCGTCCGACCGGTGACGGTGTCATGATCGTTTTGAAGCGACTTTGCAATTTAAATCCGACTGATCGTCGCACTCGCCAAAACGCCAAACTGGGAGTGGCTCATCTAGGCGACTGGATCGTTGAGTTTACTAGCCAAGGAGTACCGACGGGCGAGCGGGCGATTATGCGAATCGAACCGAAGAAGTTAGTTCTGAAAACGCTCAGCGATCTGGGGATGCGAGAAAAACTGCAAGAGCAATTGAAAGCGTTGCTCAATGGTGACGATGCACTGTTTATGTTCAGTGCTCCGCCCGGACACGGCTTGCCCACGCAGTGGCGCGTTGGCCTCGAATCGGCTGACCGTTTTATTCGAGACTTTCATAGTATCGAAGACGTTGCCACAGCCGAGCCTGAGTTGATTAATATCGGTCCGCATCACTTCAATCGAGCGGTTGGTGAAAATCCGATGACGGTGCTGAAGAGCCTCTTGCTCAAGCAACCCGATGTTCTGGTCATTCCAGACTTTGTCGATAACGACACCGTCGAGGTAGTCTGTGACCAAATCATCGACCAACATCGATTTGGCATCACCCGGATGGTTGCCGGTTCTGCGGTGGAAGCTATTTTGAAGTTGCTGGCGGCTTTTCCAGCCGAGAGTAGGCGATTGTCAAAAATTCTTTCTGGCGCGCTCAATCAACGCTTGGTACGTCGACTGTGTGACAAATGCAAACAAGCTTTTCCGCCCTCGCCTCAGTTGCTTCAGAAATTGGGCATACCGCCGGGCCGTGTCAGTGCTTTGTATCAGCCGTTCGTTCCACCGCCGCCAGAACAACGGGTGGATGCAAAAGGCAACCCGATTGAGATAGAGATTTGTACGAAATGCAACGGTCGCGGATACTTTGGCCGGATGGCAATTTTCGAATTGCTGGTTATCAACGATGAAATCCGTAAAGTACTGTCGCAAAAACCGACTGCGGAAACAATCTTGCAGGTTGCACGCAAACAGGGCTTCTTGACAATTCAAGAGGAGGGCGTGTTAGCTGTCGCAACGGGAGCAACCAGTCTGCAAGAACTGCAACGTGTATTGGCACCGCCGAAGGCTTAGAAACAACGTAGGCAGTATCCTATGCCGAATTTTGATACGCATCCTTCATTTCTAAAGGACTTTATTCGATGTCGACACTTCAGATTCCGGACCGACCTGCATTTAATTCGCTTGAGCCAGGGCTCGACTCAGACTTGACGCCGCCCATTAGCTCTTTGGCAGTTGTTGCTATGGTGCTTGGCATTTTTTCGCTGACAGGTGCTATTACAGTCAGTGTCGTTCCTTTTGCCATCGTGGTCGCTTTACTATGCGCGATTTTGACTTGGAAATTGTCTAGAGATCGCACTCTTGGCGGGCTGCGACTAACTCAAATTGGTTTGTGCTGTGCGATAATGGGAAGCACTTGGGGGCTTACCGCAATGCAATTAACTAAGACTTATTACTATGCGCAGGCCGGCGAATATGCCAAGTTGTTTTTGCAAACGTTGTCAGCTGGTAATCAATTCGATGCATTCGAACTGATGCTGCCCGAGTCGACTCGGCAGGTCACGGGAACTGATGTTGAAGCTCACTACACAGGGTTAATGGGGGCTACAAATGAGATGGCCATACCAAAATATTTACCAGAAGACGATAATATGCAGGGGCCGAGCGCCCTCGATAAACTCAAAGATTTTTTGGCGAGTTTGACAACTAAGGATATTCTCTCGCATGGCAAAGATGCTGAATGGAAATTTGTTCGAGGGGAAGAAATTGTACGAGTGAACAGCAACCAGGATCGGATATCGGTTGTTATGGTTGATACAGCCAACCCTTCTAAAAAGTTTCGAGTGTCGATGAATCGAGTCATCAATCAGATGGTGTCCAAACCCGGCATGCCTGCGGTTGCTATTTGGGATGTCGATAGTGCGAGCGCAGCCAAGGAATAGTTGCGGCGATGGCACGATGCTTGATCAGTTTTGGTGCCAATATCGGCGACGCTTGGGCGACTATCCAGTCCGCCGCCGCGCGTCTGCGAGAAATGTTATGTGTTCAATCGAAATGGTCGCTGAGCGGAGATAGTGCGTTTCAGCTGAGTCGCAGTTATCGTACGCCCTCCGTTGGTGGTCCGACGGGCCAACCGCCGTTCATCAATGCAGTCGCTGCGATTGAAACCGCAGCCACTCCATGGGACGTTTGGCATTGCATTCGTACTGTTGAAAAAGAGTTTGGTCGCGAACGCAACCTACGCTGGGAAGCGCGGCGCATTGATCTCGACATTTTGTTGTATGGCGAAGAGCGTATCTGGACGCCGCATCTCAAGATTCCTCATCCGAGAATGTGTATGCGGCGATTCATTTTATTGCCCGCGCTCGATGTAGCTCGAGATTGGGTCGACCCTGTCTCCGGATGGACCATCGATCAGTTGGCGGCAAACGTTCGGAACGGCCCAAGCAATTTTATTCTGATAAGCGATCAGTCTAGCAAAGCAGAGAGCTTACTTGCCGAAGTCGCGCGACGCACTGGCGCTGAGTGGCGCGCCTGTTCAGCAGGCAAGTCTAATTCCGAACTGTCGGCCAATAGTCGATGGGTTTCTGCACGGACGACCCTACAGCAATTGCGTCCAGCAAAAATCGACGAAACTTCCGGCGAATGGATCGATAGCAAGCTCCTGATTTTTCTTGCTCCGAGAGTCCCTGACGCGGATGTTGCATGGGAAGATTACCACCACTTGCTTGTTAAACGTATGGGGTTGGTTGCAAGTGACAGCGTCCAATCGATTGGGCAAGGTCCGCGATATCTACTCGCCAGCGATGATCCGGATTGGGCCGTTCAAGAGTTGACGGCCGCGCTGGAAGCCATGGATTGCCCTATCGAGGCTCTTTAGCCGCGCTCGTCAGTTGCGATTACTTGCCGTCGAATTCGACACCAAAGAGGGGCTTAAGATACTTCGCGCAGGCCAGTTATTTTCATCGCCCGAAGATTGGCCGTATCACGAAGCACTTGCCCTTGTACATTCTCTAGTCGGTGATGAGAGCTTTGCACGCCGCGAAATCGCCCTCGCAGTTCAATATGCTCCTAGCCACATCCGTGCCGATCTGGAACAAGAACGTAAAATCATCGACAGCGGCCGGTTACCGCCGATAAACAGGAACTCTCGGTTGATAAAGATTTGGGGTGGTAGGTAAACAGTCAGCAACGGCTCACAACGACTTGATCTTCTACTTCAATGTTTCAGATTAAACGCGACACAGAGTAGAAT
>JANNNN010001159.1:0-2288 GCA_031398555.1 Planctomycetia bacterium
GCAGAAGTGTCAGCCTCTCCGCAAACGTAGCGTGGGCGTTTTTGCCAAGGGAGTCGAACGTTTCATCCTGTGCACCTTGCCGAAGGACAGAGATTGCGCCACATGCCCGAAGGGTAGGCATAATGTTCAGGGGTTCCATTCAGCGCCACATGCCCGAAGGGTAGACATAACCCTAGCCGGTGGTGAAACCACCGGTTTTTGGACACGGCAGAGTTAGTTAGACCCGAACGGTCGACACAATTAGTTCTCGCGCATTGGTTCAATGCTTTGTTCAACACACCAGAAATACCCTCTGTCGAACCTTCGGGTCTAACGCGTCCATAGTCCATCTCACCGGTGGTTTCACTACTGGCTAGGGCAATATCCTCCCTTCGGGAATGAACGAAACGGCAAACATCGCTTCACAGGAAGTCGAACCCAATATTCAAATTCCGGTCGACTTTGCAAACTCGATCGCCCGTCACCCAAACACAGCCACATCGGCAACGATTTTTTTTAAACTATGTTCCGGCGTCCAGTCGATCAAGCGATTGGCTTTAGCGATGGATGGAACTCTGCGAAGCATGTCTTCAAACCCGTCACCAAACACAGATTCGTACGATCGATACTCGATTTTGGATAGACTGCCCGTTTCCTGAATGATCAACTCGGCCAGCTGTGTCACTGTGATCTCATTGGTCGAGCCGAGGTTGATTACTTCGCCAAGAGCAGCCGGACAGTTCATTAAATCCACCAGACCACGAACGATGTCGGCGACGTGACAAAAGCATCGTGACTGGGCACCCGTTCCATAGACTTGCAAGGCTTCACCTGCCAAAGCGCGTTGCACAAAGTTGGGAATCACCATTCCGTATTGACCCGACTGGCGTGGGCCAACGGTATTGAAAAGTCGCACCACAACAATCGGAAAGCCGTTCGACTTCCAATAAGCCATGGCCAAAAACTCATCTAGGGCTTTGGCACACGCGTAAGCCCAACGATGCTTGGTCGTTGGCCCTTCCAACCGGTCGCCATCTTCAGTAAACGGAACGCAAGTCGACTTGCCGTAAACTTCAGAGGTGGATGTAAGCAGGGTAGGCTTGCGAAACAAGTTGGCATTTTTTAAAACCACTTGAGTTCCAGTAACAATGGTCTCAATCGTTTCGACCGGTTTTTCCATGATCAACCGAACACCAACCGCCGAGGCGAGATGATAGACCACGTCGCAATCCTGAACTAACTGGCGCACCAAAGAATCATCGCAAATCGTACCGATCTGAAATTGAAAATTGGGATGCTCGGCGATGGAGGCAACGTTCGATAGCTTGCCAGTCGATAAGTCATCCAACACAGTGACATGGTGGCCGTCAGCAATCAGCCGCTCAGCCAAATACGAACCGATAAAGCCGCAACCACCAGTGATCAAGTATTTCATCGCGTTGTCCAAAGTGGGGTAGCTTGCAGCCTCGCCAATGCCGTGTTAAATCTGACTGGTAATAAAATGCAAATCTCTCAGGGTCGAGACCTGATCTACCGCACAATCTTTCATGCCCCTGTGAGCTTGACTCACAGGTGAACAAGCTTTGCAGTTAGTTTGTACTCTCGCCCAGTGCCTCTCAAGTTCCGACCCGTTGGTTGCCCTCGGGTCGGAACTTGAGAAGGGCGGAGATTTCAGGGCATGTTCTAACTCTAAAACTTGGCTCTTGCCTGGCAAGGGGCCGCTACGCATCGAAGATGGGTATAAACAGGCTGGAAGCCTAAGCTACGTTCTCAGGCTGAAGCCTAAGCTACTGATAAGGCTTCGTTGATGGCTTTGCAGAGAATATCGAGGTTCTGCGAAGTAATGCCTGCCACGTTGATCCTTCCGCTGCCGACCATGTAGATCGCCTTCTCCTTCTGCAACCAATCGACTTGCAGCGGCGTCAATCCGCTGTAGGAAAACATGCCGCGTTGATCGAGCAAAAATGAATAGTCAATCCTGCAGCCAACGGCCCGCATGCCATCAACGAACTGCTGGCGAACAGCATGGATACGTTCCCGCATTTCGGTAAGTTCACCGATCCATTGATTCTTCAGTTGCGAATCGCCCAAAATGGCCGCAACAATCGCACCACCATGCCGCGGCGGGTTCGATTAATTAGCGCGGATCGATTGTTTAATACTGCTCGAAACTTTGGAACTGGTTTCAGCATTCGGGCAAATTGCGAGCAACGCGCCGACACGTTCGCTGTATAAGCCAAAATTTTTCGAGTACGAACCACAAACTAGAAACTCTTCGTGCTGGCCAGCGATCGCTTTGATTGCAACGC
>JANNNN010000622.1:0-13851 GCA_031398555.1 Planctomycetia bacterium
TTTTTTGTGAGATGGCTAATCAAGCTATGGTCGCTGGTGAAATCCCTCTGGCCAACGAAGATGCGGGCCGAGATGGATGAGGCCGCAGACGACTTAAAAGCGAGCGAAAGCCTTTCGACTAGATCTCTATTTCGAGGTTCAGCGTTTTTGCTTAGTCTCATTAACGACGAAAAGTCGCAAAAGATCCCCGATGGACCGGTGGCATTCGAGTGGATGACGTAACGGGAGCTCGGCTAGTACTTCGTACTGATTCTTTCGGCCAACTTTCCTTCGGCGAATATATCCCTCTTCCTCCAGCTCTTGGACGATTCGCTGCACCGCCCGCTCTGTAATTCCCACCAGCAACGCCACTTCGCGAAGGATCATGTCGGGATTTAGGTGTATGGCAATCAACACGTGCGAATGATTGGTTAGAAACGTCCAACGATGCGACGCCGCAGCCTTTGGGGGCAGCGGAGTAGTCATTTTTACGCCGCCAGATCGTTTCTCGTTGCTCGGTTTCACTCGCCTTCTCCTCGCAAAATATGGTCCAGTGTAAACATGTAGATACTAGACTGTTATTTCGTGAATTGCAATTCGCGAAAAACCTTTCAGAAAAAAGCCACTAATTCTTGGGCAATTCGCGGGTTTTCGACTTTCTGCTTATCAAAATACGCCGGAAATCCGAAAACCCTATTTACGACACAGAATTCGCGTATAGTATATCGCGTTATATGATTCGCCTAACCAGGTGCCTGCAAAATAGAGGTCCGAGATGAACGTTACCCCCTTTCTGGCAATCCTTCCCGCGCTCATGCTAGTGGTCATGGTGCTGGTTCCAAATCGCATTTCAAACTTGAAGGTTCTCGTTTTCCGTCGGCTGGTGACGACGCTGGCAGCAATCCAGTTCGCGATTAGTTCGTCACTGACTGTTGCGGAGATCGCCGGCTTCCTGCCCGACTTGAACTGGACCGTGCTTGATTTTTCAGGCGATGCAGCTGTCGCGATAACGGTACACTTCGATAACTTGGCGTCGATGATGCTGACACTCGTCAGTTTTGTCGGCTGGGTTATCTGCCAGTACTCGGTGCGTTACCTCGAAGGCGAAGCGACGCAAGGCCGCTACTTCCGCTGGACCGCGTTCGCGATTGGCTCAGTTTCCTTGATGGTCGTTTCCGGCAACTTGATCATGTTTATGGCTACCTGGCTGATGACCAGCACGGCGCTCCATAAATTGTTGTTGCACTACAGTCATCGACCGGCGGCCCAGCGTGCTGCCTGGTCCAAATTCGCGATCAGCCGCATTGGCGACGTTGCGCTCATCGGCGCAATCCTATTGCTTTACGCGCATTTCAAGACACTTGATTTTGTGCAATTGTTTGACGCTGCCGCAGTGGAGTCTCAATTGGGTGTAGCACCAGCAGCAGGCGTGAGCCTAGCAGCATTCTTGCTGGTTATCGGCGCGGTTACGAAGTCCGCTCAAGTGCCATTTCATACCTGGTTGCCGCTGACGATGGAAACACCAACTCCTGTTTCGGCATTGATGCACGCGGGTATCGTCAACGCAGGCGGATACCTGATCATTCGCACCAGTCCAATTGTCGCTCTTCAGCCCTGGGCGATGACGCTGTTGGGAATCGTCGGTGGTTTCACTGCCTGCTTCGCAGCGGCCGTGATGAGCACGCAAACGAGTGTCAAGAAGAAGCTGGCCTATTCAACGATCGCTCAGATGGGTTTCATGTTATTACAGTGTGGACTGGGCGCATTCTCGGCGGCCATGCTGCACCTCCTGGCGCACTCGCTGTTCAAAGCTTATGCGTTCCTCAGCAGTGGCAGTGTGATGCAACAGCGAGCCAGAACAAACGGAGCGACCCAATGGAACGCACCTTGGGCATGGCCAAAGTTCATCGCCGTCGGTTGCGGGGTCGCAGCGATGGTGTGTGCTTCCTTTCTGATGTTCGGCGTGAACCTACTGACCAAGCCAGGGGGGATCGTGGTTGGTGGAATCTTATGCTTGGCACTTACGCAGTGGATCGATCAAGTGCTGCGATCCGGCGGCCCCCAATTGCTTCTTCGCGCAGTCGCTGCTGCGGCTGCGCTAAGTCTGGTCTATGTAGCCAGCTACGTTGCAGTGGACAATTTGATTGCCGGCAGCGTACCCGCACACGCCACTCCGGCACTCAGTGGAGTGCTGAATGGTTTTTTGCTCATCAACTTCGTTGCCTTGATGTGGTTGCAAGCCACAGTAACTTCGGCACAAAGCCCAGCTTGGCTGGGCGCGATTTACGTCCACGCGTCCAACGGCTTCTACATCGAAAACAATCTGAGACGTGTGCTGGGACGACTAACTGTTCAATGACTGGGAACGATTCAGGGTCAGACTCGCAGTACAACAACGCCATAAATTTGACTAGGGAGAAAATGATGAGTGACTTGAATCAGGCCAATTGCGACAGCCATGACAGTTCATTCGTTGGCACTGGAAGCGACCATCCTGTCGAGCAATTCAATGAGATGCTTAAGGAAGTGAGCGATGCGATCGCGCCGGTTTGGCCGCTGAAAGATTACGTTGCCGTGAATCCGTACTTCGGAATTCATCAACGCACTTTCATGGACGCGAGGGCATTTCTGAAAGTGTTCTCCGACTGTGAAACATTGATGCCAGTGGGCTACTACGCGCATCAGTTTCAGAAGTCAAGTTTCGATCGAGATGACATCGCAGAGGCTATCACAGAACTTGCCGAAGTTGGATTGAGCATGGCGTTGACCCTCGACGAAATTGCTTCGCAGCTGGAATGCGAGATTGCGGAGCATTCGACGCTCGATCAACCGGCACCAGAGTCGAATCCGCATCGATGCGTCAAGACTATCGCAGAAATAGCGACAGCGTCCACCCGCTTGGATTGGACGGAAGCGATTCGAGATGAAGTTTCCAAGTGTTGCGCTTCGACCTACGACGATGGGCAAGCAAGTTGGCAAAGTCCGTGGCGAAATCTGCCTTTGTACCAGGCCTGGCATTCCATGGCGAGGCATGATCGCAGCATGGAATCGCTGGGGATGGTTGGGTTTCGAGCCTACGTACAGCAAATGCCGTTCACCGCGGAAGCAGCGATTGTGTATTCGCTCGAGAGGATGAAAATTCCGAAGCCTCTGTGGTCGACCTTCTTGCTTTGCCAAGCATTTTCGATTCCGGGTTGGTGTGCCTGGGCCAAATACCAAGACGCACAAGACGACCATCCCGTGGGCAACGATTTCGCTGGGCTGCTGGCGATGCGATTGGCCTACGATGCCGTCCTGAGCGAAACGCTTGGCATGACTGGTGAGTGGGGCAGATATATGCACGACGACGCGGCGAGCTTTCCGGTGCGGACATTGGTCAATGATTCGGTGCTGCGATATGTTCTGCTGCGGGCGAGCGAAATCGGTTTTCGCAAATTACTCTTAGGATCGGTGCAACCCGCGAACGCGCCCCACTCGGAAGCCTCACGCAAGTTAGCGCAGATGGTCTTCTGCATCGACGTGCGTTCGGAACGAATTCGAAGGCAAATCGAGTCGGTTTCGGGAGACATCGAGACGTTCGGTTTCGCCGGTTTTTTCGCCATGCCGATTGCATATGGTTCGATCGGTGAATCTGAAAAAGTGGCTCACTTGCCCGTGTTGCTCAAGCCTCAATTCACCGTTAGCGAGGGCCTGCACGATTGGAGTGGTTCGTGCTGTGAACAATTGCAGGGCTTAAACCAACAAGTAAAAACGGATCGAGTAGAAGTGCGATCGTGGCGAAAACTCTGGCGAGGATTTCAAACTTCGGCGGTCGGTTGCTTTTCCTTTGTGGAAACGACGGGAGCGTTCTATGGATTCAAACTACTTCGTCGCGCTCTCGGATGGCAACTATCCGTAGCGGCACATCGCGATGGCGTCCCGAAAGAATGCCAGCACTGCATCGGGCCGACCCTTTGTGGCCTGGAAGAACAAGACATCACCTTTGAGAGACAAGTTGCACTGGCAGAAGGCATGCTGACGAACCTTGGCTTGCGCTCGCATTTCGGCAAGCTCGTTGTTTTCTGTGGCCATGCGAGCCAAACCGATAACAATCCGTTGGCAGCGGGCCTCGACTGCGGTGCCTGCGGAGGACATTCGGGGGAACCCAACGCAAGATTCGCGGCGATACTGCTCAACCAAGCAACGATTCGCGCGGCACTAAGTGAACGAGGACTTGCAATTCCCGATGACACACACTTTTTGGGAGCGGTCCACAATACGACCACGGACAGGATCGAGTTCTTTGACCTGCAGCAACTACCTGCGACTCATCAAGGCGACCTCCAACAGCTGGTTGACTGCGTCATTGTCGCGTCGCAGCAAACACAGCAGGAACGATTGCCCATCGTCGCCAGCCCTAGTCTCTCGGACTTGATGCGGCGAGCGGTGGATTGGTCGGAAGTGCGACCCGAATGGGGTTTGGCTGGCAACGCAGCCTTCATCGTCGCGCCGCGTTCGATGACCAAGGGAGCTAATCTAAACGCGAGAGCGTTCTTGCACAGTTACGACCACACGCTCGATCCAGAGGGTAAGGTGCTGGAGCTGATCATGACCGCGCCGATGGTCGTCGCAAACTGGATTAACATGCAGTATTACGCTTCGACAGTGGACAATCATCACTTCGGAAGTGGTAACAAGACGGTTCACAACGTGGTTGGCCAATTCGGCGTGTTGTCGGGCAACGGCGGTGACTTGAAGACCGGCTTGCCGTGGCAGTCATTGCACACCGGCGACGACTATCAACACTTGCCATTGCGACTGCAGGTCGTGATCGCAGCCCCCCGAACGGCGATCGAACAAGTGATTGAAAAACACGACGTGGTCGCCAGCTTGATCACCAACGGATGGATGCATCTGGCGGCGATCGAACCCGACAATAGCAGATACCGCTACTCGGCCCATCGCGAGTGGGCATTGATCTAGTGGCTTTGAAAAAAATCCAACATAGTGAGTAACATCAACGTGAATGCAACATCCAAAATACAAACATCTGAAGTGGGTCGTACTGGCCGAGTGCGACCATTCGCGACAGACGTTAAACTCGTCGCCCCCCGCCTGAGCGCCCCACCAAAATCCAGCTAACTTAATGCCTTGCAAGCAATTCCCGTGAACCGATAAAAGTGACTAAGCGGCTGTACTTAAATAATTCCAACAACGTAAACGAGAAATATCAATTGGAACACTTAGAAGACTCCACCATCCGCAAAGAGATCAGTTTATTAGGAACGATCCTCGGTGAGACGATTCGCGAAGTCGAAGGCGTAGCGGCGTTCACAGTTGTCGAAGACCTTCGCCGACTTGCTTGGGATCGGCGTTCGGGGCGAGCGGACGCAGAGTCGCAGATGATCGCAAGGATCGCGGAGCTCAACAACGAGCAGATCCAAGTAGCCGCGCGGGCCTTCACCGTTTTTCTCGATTTGCTGAACGTGGTCGAAGATCGGGCGCGGGTCCGCGTTCTAAACAAACGCGCTCGCAAAGCGCATCCCGGGCCGCGCAGTGAATCGATCCGCAGTGCCGTCGCTGAGTTAAAGGCATTGGGTAAATCGTCAAAAGAGATGCAGATGCTGATCAATCATCTACATATCGATCTCATCTTTACAGCTCACCCTACTGATGCCAAACGGCGGTCGGTTCGCAGCAAGCTCAGTGCGATACGTAAACTGTTGTGGAAACTCGACCTCGACTTGCTGCCCGAGGAACGCGAAGGAATCGATCGAATGATGCGCGGCGAAATCTTCAAGATTTGGCAAACCGACTTCATTCGGCCCTGGCGCCCCACAGTCATGCAGGAAGTCGCGCGCGGGTTGTCGATAAAACCAGTTTTGTGGAAGGAGATTCCAAAAATCGCGGCGGAGCTGAAATATGCGCTGAACGAAAGTTTTGGTGACGAAGTGCTCGCAGCCAAGCCTTGTATAACATTCGGTTCCTGGATCGGCGGCGATCGTGATGGGCATCCAGGTGTGACGGCCGACCTCACCGCAGAAACATTTGCCTGGTTACGGCGCGAAGCACTGGCGTTTCATATGAAGACATGCAATGCCTTATTCGAATCGCTCAGCCTCTCTCAAAAACGAAATTTCGCGTCCACGGACTTGCTCGATGCTATTTCGCGGGCGTCTTCCTACTACGCAGCACTTTCTCCGAGGCTGGAAGCTTTACCGCCCAACGAATTACTCCGACGCTGGTTGGCAGTGATCAGTTGGCGGCTCGAACAAACGCATACTATGCATCTCGGCGGTGTTAACGAGCCTGAAGGTGCCTATGTCTCTGCCGACGAACTGGCGAGCGATGTTGCGGTCTTAATTCGCGCAGTCGACTCGATTCCGGGCGCTCAATGCATCGTCCCGGAATTGCACGCATGGCAAGCGCAGATCGCAACGTTCGGTTTGCATCTGGCTCGACTGGATGTTCGGCAGAACGCGAAAGTGTATTCGCAAGTCATGAATTCGATCCTTGCGACAAGTGGACTTGCTACTAATCCCGAATTGTTGAATGAAGCTCAGCGCGTGCATGTGCTGGGGGAAACCCTTGAGCAGCCTGTTGCGCTAAACGGTCATGACTGGCCGCCGATCGTGCGTGAATCCTTAGCGACGTTTCAACTGTTGCATCAAATTAACGATTGTTATTCCTCGTCGGCGATTGGTGCACACGTCATCAGCATGACCTCGGCGCCGAGCGATATATTGACAGTGCTGTGGCTTTGGCGTCATACCGAAACAACCGCGAGTGTCGTTGGTCCACCTATCGTGCCGCTACTGGAGACCATTGAGGATCTGCAGCACGGACCGTCGATCTTATCCGGCATGCTTTCGATCCCCGCTTATCGCGAACTCTTGCGGAAGCACGGCGATCATCAAATCATCATGCTCGGATACTCCGATAGTACGAAAGACGGTGGCTATTTGACCGCCTGTTGGGCGCTCTATCGAGCCCAGCAGGCATTGGTGGAAGTCGCACGCTCGCATAATATCGAGTTGACGTTTTTCCACGGGCGTGGGGGTTCGTTGGGGCGGGGCGGTGGACCTGCGGCCAGAAGTATTCTTTCGTTGCCACACGGCACTTTTTCCGGATCGCTGCGATTGACTGAGCAAGGCGAAGTATTGGCGGAACGCTACGACGATCCTGCCATTGCGCATCGCCATTTGGAACAAGTCATATGGTCATCGTTACTGGCGGCAAGCAATTCGAAGGAAGAGCCACGCGAAGAATGGCTGGCGTTGTTGAACGAAGCGTCTAACCATTCGTTCCGATATTATCGCCAGTTGATTGAGCTGCCAGACTTTGTCGAATATTTTCGTCGCGCCACACCGGTTTCCGAGATCGAACAACTGCCGATCGGATCTCGCCCGTCGCGACGCAACCCCAACGGCGGTCTGTCGGATCTGCGCGCGAT
The DNA here is from genome assembly GCA_031398555.1 of Planctomycetia bacterium. GTDB lineage: Bacteria > Planctomycetota > Planctomycetia > Pirellulales > Pirellulaceae > Aureliella. Next base: position 7,412 of record JANNNN010000622.1, read on the forward strand.
CCCCTGGGTTTTTTCGTGGACGCAGTCTCGCTGTCTGTTGCCGGCTTGGTTTGGTTTGGGAACAGCTTTAACAGGGCTTTTGGCCGACGAACAGAAAGGCAAATTGCTTCGCGAACTTTATCAAGCTTGGCCGTTCTTCAAGAGCATGATCGACAATGCCGAACTCGCGTTGGCGAAATCCGACTCTGGCATAATGCATCTTTATGCTTCGCTTGCGAACGATAAGCCTTCCCTAGTTCAAATTGCAGACATCATCGCTGCCGAATACTCGCAAGCCTGCCTCGCGGTACTCAACTTGACGGGGCGGAAAGAATTGCTCGACGGTACACCGTGGCTGAAGGAATCCATTCGAGTCCGCAACCGCTTCGTCGATCCGTTGAATCTGATCCAAGTCGAACTGCTGCGTCGCGCTCGACAAGTTGCACAAGGCGATTCGGGATTCGAGCAATTGCGGCATCTTAGTCGACTGTCCATTAATGGTATCGCTGCCGGATTGCGAACAAGTGGGTAGTGGCAAAGTGTTTACGCCATTATCAAAATAGTGGCTTACCTAACATGAATCTTCGGCTTCGGAAGCAGCACGCAACTCCCGAAATTGCTGTCCAATCAAGATGCTCGTTGGTTCCGGTACGGCTCCAACATTCGACACGGCCACATTATCGAGTTCCACGTGGCAATTGCGGAGACAGGACTGTCTAAATCGTCGGTGACCCTTTGCCCGCCGCTCGAAAGCACTTGCGTGAGGAATGTGTCGTTGGCAACGCCGCCGCCGGGCGTTGGCCGAGTCACGGAATAGGTCAAATAGACGTCGCTAGCATGTCCCATGCTCTACTGCGCACCGTCGCGATTCATCCACATTCGTTTTCCGAAAATTATCAGTGCTTCCTTCAATCTGAGCCTCAATGCGCTAGCATGAGAGCTGGTAGTGTCGGTAAAAACTGAAGTTACGGACTACAATGTAGAATCTTGGAATCGCCGCCGTGCCGTGTACTTCCCAGGCTCCTCTGCGCGAGAATGTGATTCATCCACATTTAATTTTGGTGATTCTTGGATTGCAATTTCATGGTGACTGATTGCGATTTCACGGTGACTGAGTGGATTGGCGACACAATAGGAGCACGCGGAAGCGCCTAAAAGCTTTACTCCAGTGCTGGTGTAAAGCCTTTAGGCGCTCACGGGCTGAACTTGAGGCTTCAGCCGCTTCCTGGGAATATCGAAATCTTCAGTCGATTCGGGGGGAGCCCCTGAAGGCTTTACTCCAACGATCTTGGGACAAAAATCCCTTGCGTCGTCACCTACTAGCAGCATCGCTACGACGCGCAACATGCTCGATTTTGCATCGCGCCACAAAATCGAACCAATGACGGAAGTCTATGCGATGAACGATATTAACGAAGCGTTTGAAAAGCTGCGAAACGGTTCACCACGATACAAGAGGTTGGTCCTTACAAGCTAAGCTCAAGGCTTGTTCTTAATGACCTCGATATTTACACCAAGCTAATCGTCCGACGAATGTGCTTAAGCAAAACGTTCAGCAGCGACTCATTTTCAGTAATAATTTCAGCAATTCCAGTAAGTCCACGCTTTACGGGTACGCGACTCGCCTGATAAACAATCTCTTCCGATTCAAGCTGAACGCGTATGGTGAACGATGCCGTTTTTTCATTGGCACTGCCACGATTGGATTGCCCTCCCGACTCGATTGGCTTTGAGTCGGGAGATATAAAACTGACTGTACCGGGAAGTGTTCCATACTGTTGATAATTGTATGCGTCGAAGCGAATGCGGACCGGGAGACCGACGGCGAGGTGACCTACATCCTCCGCTGACACGACTGCTTCGAAGCAGTTGCTCTGCTGCTGTGCGAGTTCATAGACGGGTTTACTCGGATCGAGCATATCACCTATTCGGACTCTTCCTGAAACAATTAATCCGTCGAACGGCGCGAGCAGAACCGCGTCGCTTCGTTGCATTTGGAGGTTGGCAAGATCTCGTTGGGCGGCCTCTTTTTCGCTCTGCTTGACGACAATGCGAGATTCCAGTTCCGCTGTGCGAACAGCAAATTCACCCCTAATCAGCTCGATCGATTGCTTTGCGACATTTACGGTCGCACTATCCACTGGGAGTTGAGCTTGAATTAGCTTCTCTTGCGACGAATGCAGTTTTGTCTCAGCCTCATCCAGTTCTTGTTGCGAAACCACTTTGTTTAGTTTAAGTTGCTGCAAACGTCGGAAGTGGTCGTCCGCTGCTTTGTGATCGGCCTGCGTATCGCGTATCTCCGAATCACGTTTCATACTCGAACGGACGAATGTTGCTTCCGCCATTTGCAACTCGCCCTCCGCTTTTTGGTTTGCCGCAAGTACTTGAACTTTTAGCAACTCGCGCTGGGTAGCCAGGTTAGTTAGTTCGAGCTCGTATCCTTCGATGGTCCGGTTAAGTTTAACAATCAAGTTGTCAATCCGGGAGGTGTCAAGCCGTATTAATACGTCACCCGCTTTGAAAGAGTCGCCCTCATCAAAAGGTGCGAAGTCAACTCGACCAGCGAACTCCGTACCGCTGGGAGTATAGACATGAGTGGGGATTTCCTTGGAACGAATACGACCCTTGGCTAACACGACAAGATTCACTCGCGTCCAAGCGGCCCAACCCAAGGAACAAATAAGTAGCAAGCTCAGGAGGAGCACAGTACCGTGGATGATCTTTGGTGGCCGAGCGACAATTGTCTGACGAAATTCAGTGCATTCGGTGATATCAGAAATCGTGTATTGACTTAACATCGGCTTAGTCCCTGTTGGAAGGCATTTGAATTAGTGTCAACCTACTAAGCGTTTTCCGGCTGGACTCGTTACGCGAAACCGATCATGTTTTCACTAACTCGCACTCAAGCCGTCGCGCGAATCTGGAGAATGGATTACCAAGGCTTCAAGCCACTGCATGCTGGGCCATAGAAGGCCCGCTCTTTAAAGTAGCCGGTAATCGATTGTCCGATGGGATATTGGAAGTGAGTGTGTCCAACACTTTGGGCGAATCAGCCGATTGCGCATTCCATAACTTGGCATAGCGACCAGCCTGCGCCAGTAGAACAGTGTGAGTACCCTGTTCAACTATCTCACCTTCATGCATAACACAGATCATGTCCGCTTCGCGAACTGTGGAAAGCCGATGCGCTACGAGTAGTACGGTACGGTCAACGAAAACATCACGCAAACGTTCCTGGATAGCCTGCTCTGTACGAGTATCAAGGTGACTGGTGGCTTCATCGAAAATGAGCAAGGCCGGTTGTTTGAGTATCGCGCGAGCGATGGCAAGTCTCTGGCGTTCACCACCCGAGAGGTTTGCACCGCGTTCGCCTAACATCGTCTCGTAGCGATCAGGCAACTCATTAATAAAATCGTCTAATCCGGCAGCATGAGCGGCGGCGATGATGCGATCGAGGTCCGCATCGGGAGCCCCCAATGCGATATTTTCTCGCAAAGTCGCGTTCATGATGAATGGCTCTTGCGACACGATACCGATTTGTTCACGTAGACTGCCTAAATTGAAGTCGCGAAGGTCGACACCGTCTGCAATGATCCGGCCATCCGTTGGCTCGTGAAAGCGCATCAACAGCTTGAGAAGCGTAGACTTGCCGCAGCCGCTTTCGCCGACAATGGCAACTGTCGTTCCTGCTGGAATTCGAAGGTTCAATCGGTTCAACACGTTGTGACGACATCCGTATCGAAAGCTAATATTCCGCAACTCGATCGCCTTATTGATCCCGTTGAATTTGGCTTTGCGATCATCCAGAGACTCCGGCTCGATATCCAGCACTTGGAAGAGCCGATCGATTGCGATGAATGCTTCTTGAAATTGAATGTTGACCGTCGCCAGTCTCTCGAGCGGCTGCAACAGGTAGCCCAGGAGCGTGTAGAAGAACATTAGTTCGCCGATTGATAATGCGCCCGAGACAACGCGGTAGCCGCCGTACCAGAGGATCGCTAGCCCTGCGACGCCTGTCAGTAGTCCTCCCAGTGCATCAAGGCTTGTGCCAATCATCTGCATCGAGAACGCCGATTGCACCAATTTTACAAGCCGTTGCTCGCCGGCCTCCATCCTCGTTCGCTGTGCACTAAACGCCTTAATTGTTTCGACTCCGGAAATGTCTTCCACAATGTGCGCCGAATAGGTAGCGGTTGCTTCCATCACTGCCCGCGATTGGCGTTTCGTTGCCGGTTGATGCAACATGACAACTGCGAACCAAAGGGGGCCAAACAGTGCCGCAACAAATGCAAGTTGAACATCGTAAATTGCAAGCACAGCGGAAGTGAATAACACAACCACTCCATCGACAGCCGCCGTAAGGGCAGCACCGCTGATCGCTTCGCGCACTTTTGCTGCGTCATTCGCTCGCGAGAAAATTTCACCGACTTGGCGCATTTCAAAGAAGTTCATCGGTAGAGAAAGGACGTGGCGCGTATATCCAGCAATCAACGACAAGTCGACTTTGCGTCCGATATAGGCAAGTAAGTATTGACGCAGCGCTCCGAATAGTGTTCGAAAAAGCAAGATTGCGAACATGCCTATTCCAAGGGCGTTTAGTAGTCGCAGTTCACCGCGAACCAAAACAGAATCAACAAGATGTTGAACAAAATAGGACGTCGATATTCCTAACAGAGTCATTAGAATAGCGCATAAAATCGCTTCGAATAGGACTCCGTAGTGAGCGGTCAGCAAGCCGATGAAGCGTCGCACGGGAGTAGTTGCCTTGTTGGCACCATGGCTCGCCCCTAAGGAATCATTCGGTGCGAGGAGTAGCATATTGCCAGTCCATTGCCTTTCAAATTCCCTACGTGGGAGCCTCAGCATGCCTCGACTAGGATCCGCGACTAAGACATTCTTTTGATTAGCCTTGTGAAGCACCACAAAGTGCCCAAAACCTTCGTTCGTGGTGATATGAACAATTGTTGGAAGTGGCACGCTCGTGAGCGCCTCATAAGGTCCGCGGACTGCCCTTACCGTAAAGCCCAGCCGTTCGGCAGCTGAGACCAGTCCCAGCATATTGGTGCCAACTCGATCCGTGCCTGACAAATCACGAAGGGTTTCCAGCCCAAACCGGATGCCATAATGCCTAGCCACTGTTGCTAGTGCAGCAGCACCACAGTCGCTGCCATCAGTCTGCCGTATGCAGTGTAATTTTCGAAACATTGGGCTTATCCATGAGAGAGATTCAGATTTGAGGTTGCAATAGTTTCAAAGCGAAATCTGACTGGACCTGTTACAACTTCGCCAATAGTTTTGCGGCACTAGCGTCATAGCGGTAAACGCTGGGTGAATTTTACTTCAGCCCGTTTTATTCGCATTCCCCCAACACCACTGGACATGGGCAGCCTCACGTTTTTGTGCGAGCCATTCCTCAAAGAGGATTTCCTTGATGGCGGAGAGAACAGAGTCGTCTAGGCGGGCAGGGGTCGTCGATAATACACGGACCAGTGTATAACCATGCTCACTTGGTACCGGTCCGACCACGTCTCCAGGCGCGGCCATAAAGATCAGCTCTTCCATTTCCGGCGTGGTTTGACGCCGCTCAATAACCGAGAACAAGTCGTTTGCTACGGCATCAGCGCACCTCTGCGCTGCTAGAAATAAACGCTCGGCTGCGGCATAAAAATCTAGCTTTCCGTCCGCGATTTGTTCAGCCAATTTGCAAGCACTTCCTTCGTCGGCAACTTCGATTCGAGCGATTCGTGCCGAATCGAAATCTTTCGTATGCTGTCGAAAATACTCTTCAGCACGATGGGATGTTACTCGGTCGCGGACCCTGTCAATCAAGCGGTTGTCTGTGACGAAACGTTCTAGACTCTCGTGGGTCATTCCATTGAGTTCCAGCCAATTGTGCATTTCCTCAGACTTGAACAGTCTTTTTGCAATCCTGAATTGATCAAGAGCTTCCTGCACTTCGGCGTCGGTAAGCGCGATCGGCTCTCTCGCCAGCTCTTCCCGGATCACGCACTGATTTACCAATTGGTTCGCAATCGAGGCTTCGTCCCATACGAAATCAAGGAAGGCTATTGCTTCGTCCACTTTTAGGACGTAGGCATTCACACGCAACAAATCGGCGTCGCTCCAGCGATGTACGCCAAGCAATGGCCAGGGAGTGGCTCTTTCTGCGCAGTAGCTTATCGAGACCGTTCCTTCGTTACCGCTCCGCAGAAGCGCATCGTAGTGGACCGATTGATCGTACGCTTCAATTTCGGAAAGTAAGTTCAGAGCTAGTTCAGGGTGACGCTTGCGCAAGCTTTGAAGTCGAATTTGAGCTTCTTTCGGCTGGATGGACTCCTGCTCAAGTCCCAGCAAGAAATCGAGCGTTTCGGTTACGGCAAGTCGAAGGTTCTCTTTCATGATCAGTCTTCCTTTGATCCATTTATAAGTAGGTCACAAATTGCATCGCTAATTGGCAAACC